>JAFUKV010000092.1 GCA_017467745.1 Bacteroidaceae bacterium
AAATATTTCGAAAGAGGAAATTATTGCTCAGGGATTGGTTAGTAAGGAAGATTACGAGTTGTTAGAAAAATATACGCAAGCTCTTTTTAAACGTGGTACGGAGATCGCAGCCGAAAAAGGGTTGATATTAGTAGATACTAAATATGAGTTTGGTAAGAAGGATGGAAAAATTATTTTAATAGATGAAATTCATACTCCGGACTCGTCCCGCTATTTTTATGCCGAAGGCTATCAAGATCGTTTTGAGAAGGGCGAGGAACAACGTCAGTTGTCGAAAGAGTTTGTTCGTCAATGGTTGATAGAAAACGGATTTCAAGGTAAAACAGGACAAAAAGTTCCTGTTATGACCGAAGCGTATTGCGATAGCGTATCTGACCGTTATATTGAATTGTATGAGCATATTGTCGGCGAAAAATTCGTAAAAGCCGAAGCCGGAGATGTTGCTGCCCGTATAGAAAAAAATGTTGAAAATTTTCTTGCGACTTTAAAGTAAAGAAATGTTGATATTGCCTTCTCTATGATGAAAAGTTGTGTTTCGGACATAAAAACATTATATCATAAATTATGGTGGCAATGGCAACTGTGTAAATCCGCTTCTGCCAGAAGGCGGATGAAACGGGAAATTTTAAAAGACTTGGCTGTTATTACCCGGACTCCGGAAGAAGACGAGGTCTATTCCTTTTTGCAAAAAGAATCGTTAAAGGTTTTTCCTTATCCATTTGTGCATTTGTATAATCCTTCGAATGTAAAAGTAAATATGGATGAAACCAATGGGTTGAAATTTGTTTGGCATAAAGGGAAAAGATTATATTTTCAGCGTGGTTGGGGAAATGATCGGATAAAGCGGGCATACTCGATGTTATGTTGTGAGCAGCATCCAAATTCTCCTCATTGTTATACTGATTCTGCGTTTTTTGTTTCTCCGGGTAGTATTATTGCCGATGTCGGCAGCGCCGAAGGCATTTTTGCGCTCGAGCATATTGAAACTTGCCGGCATGTTTATTTATTTGAAACGGATAAAGGTTGGACAGAAGCCTTAAATGCGACTTTCGCTGTGTGGAAAGATAAAGTAACGATTGTCAATCGTTTTGTGTCGGATAAAAATAGCGGCGATAATGTTACGCTCGATTCTTATTTTGCTGAACGAGATGTAAATTTTATTAAAGCAGATGTTGAAGGAGCCGAGCGGTTTCTATTGAGCGGAGCTTGCGAGGTTATGAAACGGCCGCAACTGCGCCGCATAGCAATTACGGCTTATCATCGTCCGGATGACGGCAGCGTGTTATGGCGACGATTGGAGGATGCTGGGTTTGTTCCCCGTTATACACATGGTTTTATGGTATTCGGAGGGTTGCATAAGCCCGAACGTCCGTATTTGCGCAGAGGTGTAATATTGGCGGAAAAAATAGAGACGAGTATAAAAATATGACAGAATATAAAGCAGAAAAGATATTGCCTTATCAGCGGGAAGAGAAAAAAGGCGTTCAAGTGCGCGATATGTTCGATGCGATAGCAAAGGATTATGATAGGCTGAACCGTATCATGACTTTCGGAGGTATCGATAAAATATGGCGTAAAACGGCTATCCGTTTGGTAGGAGAGAAAAAGCCTCGTCGTGTTCTGGATGTGGCTACCGGAACAGGAGATTTAGCTCTTTATATTCATAAATCATTGAACCCGGAACATATAACCGGTATCGATCTTTCAGAAGAAATGTTGTCTATTGCCCGGACAAAGGCCAAGAATGCAGGCGTTGCGGAGAAAATAACTTTTGAGTGTCAAGATTGCCTTAATCTGTCTTTTTCCGATGCCTCGTTCGATGCCGTTACGGTGGCTTTCGGGGTGCGTAATTTCGAAAACATACAGCAAGGGATTGATGAAATGTTTCGTGTATTAGCTCCGAATGGGATATTAATGGTATTGGAACTTTCCACTCCTGAAAAATTCCCTTTTAAACAGTTTTATCGTATCTACTCCGGATATGTGATACCGTTGTTGGGAAAACTATTCTCGAAAGATAAAACTGCCTATCAGTATTTGCCTCGTTCAATAGCAGCCGTTCCTCAGGGAGATAAAATGTTGCAGATATTTCGGAATGTCGGTTTTGAAAATACCCGTTGCATGGCATTGACATTTGGCAGTTGTTCTATATATTTAGGAGAAAAACGATAAAATAGACCAAGAATGGGAAAAAATAAATTACAGAAATTTGACGATTTAGCCGGATATCCCCATGTGTTTCAATTTCCTTTCGCTGCATTGAAAGAGAAAGGTTTTGATTTGAAAGGACAATGGAATAAAATGTTTTTCAAAAACAACAATCCGATTGTTCTGGAACTTGGTTGCGGAAAAGGTGAATATGCCGTAGGATTGGCAAAAATGTATCCTCAGAAAAATTTTATAGGTATCGATATAAAAGGCGCCCGTATGTGGACGGGGGCGAAACAATCTTTACAGGAAAATATTGCAAATGTCGCCTTTTTGCGTACCAATATAGAATTAATACATTATTTCTTTGCGGCAGGAGAAGTGTCGGAAATCTGGATAACATTTCCTGATCCGCAAATGCAGAAAGTCCGTAAACGGCTCACGTCATCTCGTTTTATAGAGCTTTATAAACAAATACTTACCGAAAACGGTTCTATACATTTGAAAACCGATAGTAATTTTTTGTACACTTATACAAAAGAGTTGGTTAAGTTAAATAATCTGCCGGTTGTGGATGATACGAACGATTTGTATCATACTCATGCTGGTAACCCTATACTTTCTATCCGTACGTTTTATGAACAGCAATGGATTGAAAGAGGGCTGAATATTAAATATTTGCATTTCTCTTGTCCGGCTGAGACACGGATAGAAGAACCCGATGTCGAAATAGAGTATGACAGTTATCGCAGTTTCAACCGTAGCAAGCGTAGCGCAAAACAACAAGGATTATAAATAATAAAATATATTTGAAATGACGTTATATCCGAAACTTATTCTTGATGCGTTGAGTAAAGTAAGGTATCCCGGTTCCGGAAAGAATTTGGTGGAGGCCGGAATGATTGAAGACGATATACGTATCGAGGGAAACAAAGTTAGTTTTTCTATTATTTTTGAAAAACCGAACGACCCTTTTATTAAGTCTGTGGTGAAAGCCGCAGAAACTTCTATTCTTACATTTGTAAGCCCGGATGTTGACATTAAGGGAAACATTAAAGTAAAAAGCGTTCAATTACAACGGCCGGAACCTGAAAAATTGTTGCCTCAGGTAAAGAACATAATAGCTATATCTTCCGGAAAAGGAGGAGTAGGAAAGTCTACCGTTTCTGCCAATTTAGCGGTTGCTTTGGCCGAACAGGGGTATAAGGTCGGATTGCTCGATGCTGACATTTTCGGCCCTTCTATTCCTAAAATGTTCGGTATAGAAGATGCACGCCCAATGCTCGAAAGAATAGACGGAAGGGATTTGATTATTCCCGAAGAGAAATATGGAGTGAAGATTCTGTCCATCGGATTTTTTGTAAATAAAGAGAGCGCGATTGTTTGGCGGGGCGGAATGGCAAGCAATGCCTTGAAACAGTTGATAGGTGATGCAGCTTGGGGAGAATTGGATTATTTTCTGATAGACCTTCCTCCGGGTACTAGTGATATTCATTTGACATTGGTGCAAACTCTTGCCGTAACGGGAGCTATTGTTGTATCTACCCCGCAAGAGGTAGCTTTGGCCGATGCCCGTAAAGGTGTAGATATGTTTACGAACGATAAAGTAAATGTTCCGGTATTGGGATTGGTTGAAAATATGGCATGGTTTACTCCTGCTGAACTTCCTCAAAATAGGTATTATATCTTCGGAAAAGACGGAGGTAAGCGTTTGGCGGAAGAGTTGAATATTCCGTTATTAGGACAAGTTCCTATCGTGCAAAGTATTTGTGAAGGCGGAGATAACGGAGTGCCGGTAGCTTTGAATATGGAAAGCGTTACCGGGCAGGCGTTTATGAATGTTGCGGAACAAGTGGTGAAAGCCGTAAATGAAAGAAACGAAAAGTTAGACCCAACAGAACGGGTACATGTAGATAAGAAGCCTTTGCCCAATAAATAACAGAGGGAAATAAAGATATGAAAGCAGGACAAAAAATCCTGCTTTTTTATTGCATATCTTTTATCCATGTTCGGGTTGCTGATTGTAATTGTGCGAAAAAATCTTTGAATAATCGATCGATTTGAGGAAAATTCAGTTCAAGATATCGGACAGCTTCATCTACGTCCATTACAATGCGGTGGTAAGAGACCATAATGTTGAGCGAATCTTTTAATCCTTCTGCCGATTTATACCGATACAATCGGTTTGTAAACATAAAATGCCACATAAAATGTCGTATGCGAATAGGTAGAAATTGGTAATAAACAAGTAAAGAGCAGTAGAATTTGTAAGAAAAACACAATAGCGATTGTCGGGAATATTCGTTGAAGTGTAGGGCTAACAAATGATCGAAATACATATCGGGTAAAATGACCGCATACCGGCCGAATCTGTTACGCAAGTCTCTTGTCAACGTTTTTACGGCCGGATGCGTATCTGTAAACTGATCTATCTTTCGATGCAGAATAATGCCTTGCCGTATGTTTTCGGGAAATCTTGTTAAGTCCGAGCCTTTTACGGCATCGGCTATAAATCCGCCAATGCGACGCTCCTTGTCATCTCCTGAAAGATAAATGTGTGCTAAGTAATTCATTCTTTCTTTAATTAAGAATAAAGATGTTCTAAGAAACGCAATGTCAATCGTGAGACGGCGAAATTATCTATTTCCGAATCTTCTATTTGTAGATATTCCGATAATCCGGTTTCCGGAGAGTCGATATTTACAGTATAAAAGGTAGCGTATATAATACGGTGAGATAGTACATGTTTTGCTTGAAATGCCGGTGCGGAAATTTCAATCTTATTTATACCTGTAAATAGCTTTTTGTATGTTTCGGTTTGTTGCAATTCTGTTAGAGACAACGGTTTTTCCGTCTCTATAAGGGGTAATTCAAACAGATTTTTCCAAATATCGTTTCCTGTTCGTTTATGTATCCATACAGAGGTCTTGTTTCGGATGTAGAAATAGTTGAAAAAACGTTCTTTTATTTTTGTTTTCCCCTGTTTATGCGGAAAATCTTTTTCTATTCCTTTTTCGTGGGCGAGAAAGATGGATATTAACGGACATTTGTTGCAATCAGGTTGTTGCGGCGTACATTGCAACGCCCCTAATTCCATAATGGCTTGGTTGTAAGTGTCCGGATGTTTCTTGTCTAACAGCGAGGCGGCAGCCTCGTAGAAAATTTTCTTTCCGGCGGGAGTGTCTATGGCCGTTTCTATTGCCAATAAGCGGCTTAGTACCCGATAGACGTTTCCATCTAATACGGCATACGGCATCTTGTAAGCGAAAGAGCAAATGGCGGCGGCCGTATAGTCGCCTATTCCTTTTAAAGAACGTACATCTTCGTATCTGTCGGGGAAGATTCCGTTGAAACGTTTTTGTATGTCTTTTGCCGCTGCGTGTAGATTACGGGCGCGGCTGTAATACCCTAATCCCTGCCAATATCGTAAAACCTCGTCTTCTTCGGCGTTGGCGAGAGATAGCACATCCGGGAAGCGGGTGATGAACCGATTGAAGTATTCAAGGCCTTGAACTACACGGGTTTGTTGTAAAATTATTTCGGATATCCAAATGATATATGGGTCGGCTGTATTGCGCCACGGCAAGTCTCGTTTATTTGTTTTATACCATTCTATTAGGGAATCGGATATAGAGGATTGCATAAAAATAGTTATTCTCGACAGTTAAAACAGAATACAAATATACGGGAGAATCTTCGATTTTCTTGTATATTTGCACAATAACCGAAATTCACACAAGTTTTTAGATATATGAAAAAAAGTTATCAAGCCATTTACAGTAAAGATTGGATGGCGTTTCATCCTTATCAAGCATCTGCACCAACAGACTTTTATTATATACAGTTAGCGAATCGAGTTTATAGTATTATTTCAGAGTCTTGCGAACAGTTGCTCGATAATGAAGATAAAATACAGTTAAGCTGTATTCTTACTTGTTATTTTGAAGATGTTATTGCACAGACAGGCATGTTTCAGGCGTTTACGTCAGAACATTCCCGGCAGTTCGGAAAACCGTTGCCTTTTTATGCAGAAGATGATGAATATGTTCCGGAAGAGATAAATACCGATGATATTCGTTTTCTAATTTGGCATTTCTTTGTTCAGATGTGCGATGAGGATATCCCTTCATCTCCGACAGATGAAAAGATTTCTGAATTGGCGGAGGAAGTAATGACGATATTCGACGCGGAATATGAAACCGCTCCTGAAAACAAAAAACTAAAAGAGTTTTTCAATGTACCGGTCGATGCCGATTTATATGATTTACAGTCGAAATTCTTTTGGTTGGGAACGGAGTCGTATCTGCTCTATTCGGACGGAATAGGGTTACAAAGTGCAATTGAAAGCTCTTTGCAGCAGGTAAAAGATAAGGACGGTCGGATGGATATTCCCGCTTTTGTTAATATTATGTGCAATGATTTTGCATATAACAACATTACCGAGTTTTTAGGGCTGAGTTCCGCACAATGGTTGGCGGCAATTTTAGGTAAAGCGCATCCGCTTTATGATAGTCTGCAAACGATGTCTCATAAATATTCGGGATATTTTTTATATGAAGGAGACGAAAATGACGAAAGCCGTTTTAAACATATTGTCAGCGGTACGGAAATCAAAGTTTCCGCCCAATCGATGAAAGGTTTCCCGAAAGAGTTGAAAACCGATACGGCAATTACCCATATGGGAGTTGTGAAATGGAACGGTCAGTGGTGGTTAACCGGACAAGTAAACGGTTATAAAAAAAATGAAGAAATGATGAAGGCGGTAAATGAGAAGGAAGAACAAAAATATGTGTTTGACGATACTTTAATGCCTTCGTTATCGGAAGAGGAACAAACCGAGATTTTCGAACGAAAATTAAATGATACGGAAGAAAAAGAAAATATCTCTGCTGAAAACATTTCTTTGTCAAAAAGTTGGAATACGGTATGTAGCCCCGAATTAAGTCGCAGTTTTATAAAACGAATGTATGAAAATGGAAGTTTGCCTAATTTCAAATTTTTGGGAGAGGATGGAAAACAATTGGTAGATGAGAATTTCGAGTTCTTGATGGATTATTTTAAAGCAGATTGATATAAACAAAAAAGGCTGTCATCTCGACAACCCAATCTCGTTAACCTTAAATCTTAATACCAATGAAAAACACATGTACAAATGTAAAAAGTCTATTGTATTTTAGCAAATCATTTCTTAAAAATAATACTGTATTTAACTATATTTTGTTGTATATGGCTATATTGTTAACAATATGAATAGAGGTGAACAATTTTGTAAATGGGATGTTATTCAAAAATTTATAAATATATAAGATGAGAAAGAGCTTTTTTTTAGTCGTTCTTACTTTACTTTGTTTTTGGCAATTACAAGCTCAGAGTATTGATACTATCGAGGTAAGGAGCGCATCGATGGATAAGGATGTAGAAACCGTTATTGTGATACCGGATGCGTACTATTATAATCCGGATGAAAAATTCCCGGTTATTTATCTTTTGCACGGTTATAGCGGAAATGCAAAAACGTGGATAGGAATTAAACCTAATTTGTTGCAGTTGGCGAATGAAAGAAATGTAATTTTTGTTTGCCCTGACGGGAAAAACAGTTGGTATTGGGATAGCCCGTTAGATCCCAAATCACGTTATGAGACATTCGTTTCAAAAGAGTTGATAGCATATATAGATACGAATTATCGCGCCATTGCTTCTCCTTCGGGACGGGCTATTACCGGATTAAGTATGGGCGGACATGGAGGCTTGTGGCTCTCTATACGGCATTCGGATGTATTTGGCGCCGGAGGATCTATGAGCGGAGGGTTAGATATACGTCCGTTCCCGGATAATTGGGAGATGAAAAAGCAGTTAGGCGAGTATGCGCAGAATAAGGAACGGTGGGATAAATATACGGTAATAAACGCGTTAGAAAAACTTCATAACAATGAAATTGCTATTATTATCGATTGCGGATTTAATGATTTCTTTTATGAAGTAAATAAAAATGTGCATAATAAACTATTGGAGCGTGGTATTAATCACGAATTTATTGTCCGTCCCGGAGCGCATAACGCTAAATATTGGAACAACGCTATCGATACGCAAGTAATGTTTTTCCGAAAATTCTTTGATAAAACATTGCCCAAAGATTGAATATAGAATATTTTAGATTTAAAATACCTGCTCTGCTATTTAAGATATAGAATATGAAGAAAATTTGTTTTTTTAGCTTCTTGCTAATATTTGTTTGCATTCCAACCTTTGCCCAGACCAAGTGGTATAATCCGTTACAGACAGATGTTCCGGTAATTCAGAATCAAGGGTTTTCAGATGAAATAGGAAAGTCGTATGTTCGCCTGCCCGATCGGGCAAAAGATAAGATTCGTCCGGCTGTATGGAATCTTTCACGTAACTCGGCGGGACTTTCCATTCATTTTTACAGCAATGCTCCTCAAATAGAAATCCGGTATGGCGTAACCTCGCGTTTCGCTATGGATCACATGCCTGCAACCGGAGTGTCAGGGGTAGATTTGTATGCGATAAACAGCGATGGCGATTGGCTTAATCTGTGGGGAAATTATAAGTTCGGTGATACGATTACGTACAAATACAGCAATATAATAAAAGATGCTTATCATAATGCCGGATATGAATACCGCCTTTATTTGCCGTTGTATAACACGGTGAAGTGGTTGGAGATAGGAGTTCCGGAAGAAGCGTCGTTCGAGTTTATACCTAAACGAAAAGAAGCTCCTGTTGTGGTGTACGGAACATCTATTGCTCAGGGGGGATGTGCTTCGCGGCCGGCTATGGGATGGACAAATGTATTGGAACGATCGTTAGATCGTCCGGTAATAAATTTAGGTTTTTCCGGAAACGGACGTTTGGAAAAAGAGGTGCTCGATTTTATTTGTGAAATAGATGCCGGTGTGTATATTCTGGATTGTTTCCCGAATCTGGCTTCTGTACAGAAAGAAGAAGTTGTCCGTTTAACAGTGGAGGCTGTTAAGCAATTGCGGAAATCGCATCCGTCCGTACCAATCTTGTTATGCGCTCATGTGGGATATACCGATGCCGGAATTAACTCTGAGCGGAATGCGTTGCAAACACGGGTAAATGAAGCGGGAAAAAAGGCTTTGTCGCAACTCGAAAAAGAGGGAATAACAGGGCTTTATTATCTGGGTTTTGATGAACTTGATATGCCGGCAGACGCTCGGGTAGATTATGTGCATCTGACGGATTTCGGCATGACGGTACAGGCTGCCGCTTATGAGAAAAAGCTGAGGGAAATATTGCATGAGCCGACGGGCGAGACTGTTACTACCCGTCCGGTATCTCAACGCCGCGAACCGCAGATGTATGAATGGAAAAAACGCCATAACGAAATACTTTCGATGAATGAATCCAACCCGCCGAAGCGGGTAATAATAGGAAATTCTATTGTTAATTACTGGGGAGGAACGCCGGTGGCGAGGGTTCAAAACGGCCCGAAAAGCTGGATGAAATATATGGAGCCGGCAGGTTTCAGAAATCTCGGATATGGATATGATCGGATAGAAAATGTTTTGTGGCGAGTTTATCACGGGGAATTAGACGGTTATGAAGCCGAAGAGGTCGTCATAAAGATAGGGACGAATAATATTGGACGAGATAATGACGAGGAGATTGTGGATGGTCTTGTTTTACTGTTGAAAGCCGTTCAGCAACGTCAGCCTAAGGCGAAAATAAAAGTACTTGGTATTTTGCCTCGTCGAGATAAAGAAGAGCGTGTCGCGGGGTTAAATAAAACTATTGCTGAGGCTATCGCTCCGTTGGGATTATCGCTTACGGATGTAGGCGCTCCGTTATTGGGTAAAGACGGTAAAATAGATGAAAGTTGTTTTACAGACGGTCTGCACCCGAATGAAAAGGGATATGGAAAGATAGTCAAAAAAATATGCAAGTAACGTCCCGTTAAAAAAACAGGCGGAAAAATAGAATTATAGTGAAAGATTTGTACTTTTGCAGGCGTTACGGAAAATATTATTCGTAACGCTTTTTTGTTTAACCCTGAGGGCTAATCCTCCGTGTGCTTGAAAACCACGTAAAAAACAAGAGTAATGAAAAAACAAGTATCCGTATCTTTTATGGTGATGGGTGTACTTTTTAGTGTATGCCTTGTTTTATCGAACATTTTGGCCGTTAAACAGTTTGATATTCTCGGTTTTCCGTCGACGGCCGGTCTTATTATTTTTCCTGTCTCTTATATTATTAACGATTGTATTGCCGAAGTATGGGGCTTTAAAAAAGCCCGATTCATTATTTGGGTTGCGTTTGCCGTGAATTTCTTCGCCATTTTATTATTCCAGATTTCCGTAGCGTTACCGCCTGCCGGTTATTGGCAGATGCAGGATGCGTATGGAGCGGTATTGGCGCAGACTCCTCGTATTGCGTTGGCAAGTCTGACGGCATTTCTTTGCGGCTCGTTTTTGAACGCTTATGTTATGAGTAAGATGAAAATCATGCATCATGGCAAATATTTCGGGTTACGGGCTATTGCTTCGACCGTTGTAGGCGAGTTGGCCGATACGATAGTATTTACTGTTGTGGGCTTTCTATTTGTTATTCCTTTACAGGCGGTTTTTATGATTATTCTCACTGAAACGGTTTTGAAAACGTTGTTTGAAATTGTTATTCTGCCATTGACGGCAAGGGTTGTGCGACGAGTAAAGGAAACAGAAGGTGTTGATGTGTACGATGATAATATCTCGTATAATGTGTTACGAATAAAAGAAATTTGATATGGAGATGAAAAGAGACAAAGCTGTTGTCGTTTTTTCCGGAGGACAAGATTCTACCACTTGTTTGTTTTGGGCTTTGAAAAATTTTAAGCATGTAATAGCCCTATGTTTCCGTTATGGGCAGAAACATGTCAGAGAGGTGGATGTCGCGCGGTCGATTGCCGATAATGCGGGAGTTGAATTTTTTGAAATGGATATGCCGTTGATTGGAGCTATCGGGCGTAACTCTTTAACAGACGCTTCATTGAAAATGGATGCAGATAAACCGGAGGATAGTTTTCCGAATACATTCGTGCCCGGCCGTAATCTGTTTTTTCTCAGTATAGCGGCGGTTTTTGCCCGAGAGAGAGGAATATTTGATTTGGTAACAGGAGTGTCGCAAACCGATTTTAGCGGTTATCCCGATTGCCGTGATTCTTTTATTCGTTCGTTAAACGTTTCTTTAAACTTGGCTATGGATGAGCAATTCGTTATTCATACGCCGTTGATGTGGAAAGACAAAGCTCGGACATGGGAATTGGCAGATGAGTTAGGCGTGTTTGATATAATCCGTACACAGACGCTTACGTGCTATAACGGTATTCCCGGAGACGGGTGCGGCGAGTGTCCCGCTTGCCGGTTGAGGCAAAGAGGGCTCGACCAATATTTGAGCCGAAAGAAAAAATAATTCGTATATTTGTAAAAACTCCACTGTATGGCATCGTTAGAATCGCAACTATCATTGTTAGGGAAAAAGACAGAGTATAAAAATGAGTATGCTCCGGAAATTCTGGAAGCGTTCGATAACAAACATCCGGAAATGGATTATTGGGTGAGGTTTAATTGTCCGGAATTTACCAGTTTGTGTCCGATAACAGGCCAGCCTGATTTTGCGACGATTCAGATAGACTATATTCCTGATGTGAAGATGGTAGAGAGCAAAAGTTTGAAATTATACTTGTTCAGCTTTCGCAATCACGGTTCTTTTCATGAAGAGTGCGTTAATCGCATTATGAAAGATTTGATTCGGTTGATGGACCCTAAATACATTGAAGTAACCGGGATCTTTACGCCGCGTGGAGGAATCAGCATATATCCGTATTGTAATTACGGCCGTCCCGGAACGCAATATGAGGAAATGTCCCGTTACCGAATGTTGAACCATAAATAATTAATGAACAATGAGTACCGTGAATTTTGGAATAATAGGATCGAATTTTATTGTAGATACTTTTTTTGAGGGAGCGGCGCACGTGTCCAGATTTAAGGCTGTCGCCATGTATTCCCGTACACGTGAGCGGGGAGAAGAGTTCGCAGCCAAACATGGTATTCCGAAAGTCTATACAGATTTGGAGGCTATGGCGGCAGATCCCGAAATAGATGCTGTATATGTTGCGTCTCCTAATGCTTTGCATTGCCGGCAGTCGTTGTTGTTTTTAAATCACGGAAAACATGTTCTGTGCGAAAAGGCTTTTGCCTCTAATGCTCGAGAGGCGCGGTTGATGATACGTGCGGCGCGCGCCAATAATGTGATGTTGATGGAAGCTGTGCGTACTACACAAGTGCCTAATTATTTGCAAGTAAAACATAATCTCCATAAGTTAGGGAAAATACGCCGTTATTTTGCGCAATATTGTCAGTACTCGTCTCGTTACGATAAATATAAAGAAGGTATTGTGTTGAATGCTTTTAAGCGGGAACTCTCTAACGGCTCTTTGATGGATATAGGTATTTATTGTCTTTATCCTTTGGTAGCATTGTTCGGGAAACCGGAAAGTATCTGTGCCAATGGAATGTTGTTGGATACGGGTGTCGATGGAGAAGGTTCTATCGTAGCCCGTTATCCGGATATGGAGGCTGTAATGATGTTCTCAAAAATATCCAATTCTGCGTTGCCGTCTGAAATTCAGGGAGAAGACGGAAATATGCAGATTATGGCTATTAATAATTTCGATAAAGTGAAAATCATTTATCGGGACAAACATGAGGAAGAGTTATCCGTACCATATAATCCCGATGATATTTATTATGAATTGAGCGCGTTTATCGATGGTATTGAGGCGGGTAGAATAGAAGATACGATAAATACGCATGCTGTTTCTTTGGCTGTAATGGAATTGATGGATGAAGCCCGTCGTCAGATGGGTGTCGTTTTTCCGGCCGACGAATAATATATTAATTGATATTGAAAAATAGAAAGATATTTTGATAATTCTAAAAATATCTTTCTATTTTTGTGTTTTAGAAGCAGTAATATTGATTTTCAATGAAAAATGAGATAGCCATGATGCACACAATCTTATCTTTTTCTGGAAATTCTGTATAAAGAGAGCGATCATGCTGTTTCCTGTTGCTGGATACCTAAACTTGAAAATATACAAATATTATTATGGAACGGAAAAAAATTGTGGTGGTAGGAAGCTCCAACATCGATATGGTAGCTCGAGTTCATCATTTGCCTAAACCGGGTGAGACTGTAGGAAATGCACGGTTTTTACAGGCTTTTGGCGGTAAAGGGGCTAATCAGGCGGTGGCAGCTGCACGCTTAGGCGGAGCGGTAGATTTTGTAACATCGTTAGGGAATGATATGTTTGCCGAAGTGTTGACAGAGCATTTTAAGAAAAACGGTATATCGACCGATTATATCCGTTTATCGGTAGAAAATCCTACCGGAACGGCGTTGATATATGTTTCGGATAGCGCAGAGAATTGTATAGCCGTTTCACCCGGAGCGAATGCGGAGCTTACTCCAGATTATTTAGAGAATTTCAAGAAAGTTTTCGATAATGCGTCTGTTGTGGTAATGCAAGCGGAAATTCCTTATGAAACAATAGTTCGTGTAGCCGAGTATGCACATCAAAAGGGGGTGAGAGTTTTGTTTAATCCTGCACCGGCCTGCCATATTGACGATGCTCTTTTTAAAATAATAGATATTTTAGTTGTAAATGAAACAGAAGCCGAGTTTGTTTCGGGATTGAATATGACAGGATGCGGAATCCCTCTTATGGCGCAGACTTTATTGGATAAAGGCGTAAAGGCGGTTGTTGTTACGTTGGGCGGGCGCGGAGCTTATTTGGCAACTTCCGAAGATAGTGGATTGGTTGCGGCGTACGAGGTGTCGGCTGTCGATACTACCGGAGCCGGCGACACTTTTTGCGGCGCGCTTGCCGTAGCTTGCTCTGCGGAAAAGTTGAGTAAAGACCATCTCGAATTTGCGTGTGCGGCAGCAGCCTTGTCTGTAACGAAAGAAGGGGCGCAACCGTCTATCCCGATGCGGGACGAGGTACTGGCTTTTATGGAGAATAATCATTAAATTAATATGCCATGTTTATTGTAAATAGTTATTTTGTTGCGGTACTTCTTTGTATTATTACAATGTTGTGCTGGGGGTCGTGGGGCAATACTCAGAAATTAGCCGGTAAAAGCTGGAGGTATGAGTTCTTTTATTGGGATTATGTAATAGGTATCTTGCTGTTTGCCGTATTGCTTGGGTTTACAGCCGGAAGTATCGGAGAACAGGGGCGTCCGTTTATCGAAGATTTGAAACAATTGAATGCGGTAAATTTTTGGAGCGCGTTTTGCGGGGGTGTTATTTTTAATGCGTCTAACATTTTGTTGTCTGCTGCCGTATCGTTGGCGGGGTTGTCGGTAGCATTTCCCTTAGGAGTCGGGTTGGCTTTGGTATTAGGCGTATTTATTAATTATTTCGGCGCGCCTAAGGGAGATCCGGTAATCCTTTTCGTTGGAGTCTTTCTAATTGTAGCTGCCATTGTGTGTAACGGTCTTGCTGCCGGAAAGATAGATAACGGTTCAAATAACTCTTTTGCCAAAAAAGGAATCTGGTTGGCTGCCGTTGCCGGAATCTTGATGTCGCTGTTTTACCGTTTCGTAGCTGCTGCTATGGATTTGGATAATTTTGAGCAACCTACCGTAGGAATGGCTACTCCTTACACGGCATTTTTTATTTTTTCTCTGGGGATATTCGTCAGCAATTTCTTGTTTAATACGTTAGCTATGAAAAAGCCGTTTGTCGGCCGGCCGGTAACATATAAAGAATATTTCTCGGGTACTATGAAAATTCATTTGGTAGGAGTGTTGGGCGGCATTGTTTGGGCTCTTGGTACTGCACTGAGTTATATCGCTGCCGGAAAAGCCGGTGCAGCTATTTCATACGCATTGGGGCAAGGAGCTCCGATGATTGCAGCTTTTTGGGGTGTGTTTATCTGGAAAGAGTTTAAAGGCGGAAATCGTATGGTAGATATACTTCTTGCGATGATGTTCGTTCTTTTTATTTCAGGCCTTTCGTTAATAGTAATTTCCGGAGGAAATTAACAATCAAAAGATATTATATGATGAAAAAATATTTGTTTCTTTTTGGTGCGGCGGTATTGTTTGCCGCTTGCCAAAATCTTTCTAAGCAAGAACCGGTGAAATTGATTTTCGATACGGATATGGCTCCCGATTATGATGATGTAGGAGCATTGGCTATTTTGCATGCGATGGCGGATTCGGGAGAGGTAGAGATTTTAGCGGCCGGTTCATCTAATAAATGTGAGGCGTGTGTTCCGTGTATAGATGTGTTGAACACATATTTCGGTCGACCGAATATCCCGTTAGGAGCCGTTAAAGGCGATGCTCCTGATTTAGATGCGTGGCATCAAGGGTTGAGGTGGACGGTTGAGTTGCCGAAACGTTATCCGCATAAGATAGCAAAAACATCTGATGCCGAAGATGTTGTGGCGGTGTATCGCCGTGCATTGAGTGCCGCTCCCGATACGAGCGTTACGATTGTTACCGTAGGTTTTTTCTCCGGAATCCGCGATTTGTTGCAGTCGTCGGCCGACGCTATCTCTCCGATGAACGGAAAAGATTTGATAAAAGCCAAAGTAAAAAGAATGGTCAGTATGGCGGGGCTTTTTCCGGAGGGTGCTGAATTTAATGTAATAAAAGACTCTTTGGCCTCTCGATATGTATTTGAGAATTGGCCTACTCCGATTTGGTTAAGTGGTTTCGAGATAGGTAAAAAGATTTTGACAGGTAAACGTGTCGCCGCTTCCGATATGCAAAATAGTCCTGTAAAAGATGTGTACGAAATGACTTTGGCGCAAGATAATCCCGAAGGCCGTCAAAGTTGGGATCAAACGGCTGTATTAGTAGCCGTAAGAGGTTGTAATGATTATTTTGATATGGAACGAGGCACAATGATTGTCTTGCCGAATGGCCATAACCGTTGGGAAAAAAGCGATACGGGCAATCATTATCGGTTATTAGAGAAGATGCCTGTTCCGCAACTGACAAAAGTGATTGAAGATATGATGATGCATCAACCTATAAAAAAGTAATTTTATTATGAATAAAGCGAAATGTTTTTTGTTGTCTCTTCCTGTTTGTGGTTTAATGGCATGTTCTCAACCGGATGTGGCAAAATTGGATAGAGATGTATTGATGGACAAAATAAAAGGCGGTTGGGCTGGCCAGACTATCGGGTGTACATATGGAGGCCCTACCGAATTTAAATATCAAGGCCGGATCATAGAAGATTCTATTAAAATTGATTGGCCGGATGGACGTATCAAGTGGTATTACGAAAACTCGCCGGGTTTGTATGACGATATTTATATGGACTTGACGTTTGTGGAAGTTTTTGATCGTTTGGGTTTGGACGCTCCGGTAGACTCTTTTGCCGTAGCTTTTGCCAAAGCCGATTATCCGTTATGGCATGCTAATCAGGCTGCCCGTTATAATATATTGAGAGGCATTATGCCTCCGGCATCGGGGCATTGGCTCAATAATCCACATGCAGACGACATAGATTATCAGATAGAAGCGGATTTTGCCGGATTGATGAGCCCCGGTATGCCGAATACGGCGTCGGAAATATCGGATAAGATAGGTCATATCATGAATTATGGAGATGGTTGGTATGGCGGCGTTTATGTGGGAGCGATGTATTCGTTGGCATTTGTTTCGTCGGATATTGAGTATATTGTGACAGAAGCATTGAAAACAATACCGGAACAAAGTCACTTTTACAAGTGTATGAGCGATGTAATTACGTGGCATAAAACTTATCCGGAGGATTGGAAAAAAACATGGCAGGAGTGCGAAAATAAATGGAGCAATGAAGTAGGATGTCCCGAAGGAGTAATGCTTCCGTTGGATATCGACGCCATGATTAACAGTGCATATATCGTTATCGGATTATTATATGGCGAGGGCGATTTCGGAAAAACGCTCGAAATTTCTACACGGTGCGGTCAAGATTCCGATTGTAATCCGGCTTCTGCGGGAGGTATATTAGGAACAGTGTTAGGATATAGTAATATACCGGAATATTGGAAGAAAAATCTGTACGAGGTAGAAGATATGAATTTTGCTTATACTTCTATTTCTTTGAACAAAACGTATCAGATGAGTTTTGACCAAGCCTTGCAAGTAATAGAACGAAACGGAGGTTCTGTATCGGATAAATCGGTTTCAATAAAAGTGCAACAGCCTGTTCCCGTTCGTTTGGAACAATCTTTTGAAGGGATGATTCCCACTTCTCGTATAGGTCTTTGGAAAAAGCTATTGGAAATTCCGGAAGTGAAATTTTACGGTACGGGTGTTGTTTTGCGAGGGAGCGTAAGCTCTTCGGATGTAAATTATGTAGCGGAAGTAGAATTTTATTTGGATGGAGAGCCGGTAGAAAAAATGCGCCTTCCTTCCAATTTTATTTTGCGTTGCTATGATTTGTTTTGGAAATACCCGATTGACTTAGGTGAACATACGTTGGCGTTCAAGTGGTTAAATCCTGTTGAAGGAAGTGAAGTTCATGTAACGGATGCAGTGGTTTACGGAAAAGAACAAGCTGTATTAGAAAAATCGAAATAAATGAAATATATAGGTTATTGTGTTATTGCATTTGTGTTTTCAGCTTGTAGTTATACGAATGGTAGTATAAGTAGCGATAAGGTGCCAATAAAAACATGTTTTGAGATGCCTCTTTATAGTGGAACTGTTCCGAACTTGAAAAATGTTCCGGATGGAGAGATGAAAAGTTTTGACCCGCAGGTCGATTCGCTTTCGAGTAATGTGAGCCGGCCGACATTGAAAGTCTTTTTGCCGGCGGATACTGTTAAAAAACGAGCGGCTGTTATCATCTGTCCCGGAGGGGGGTATCATACTTTGTTGACGGTACGGGAGGGCAGCCGTGTTGCCGAGCGATTTAATGAAGTCGGTGTAGCGGGTATTGTGTTGAAATATCGTCATCCGAATGATGTTAACTTGGAAAATAAGTCTATCGCTCCTTTGCAAGATGCGCAACAAGCAATACTGACAGTTCGTGAACATGCGGGAGAATGGGGTATCGATTCTACCCGAATCGGTATAATGGGTTTTTCGGCGGGCGGTCATGTAGCGGCAACCGCTGGAACGCATTATGATACTCCGTTTATTAATAATCCGCAAGGAATAAGTTTACGACCGGATTTTATGTTGCTTATCTATCCGGTAATTTCTTGTCGCGATGGTATCACACATGTAGGATCTCGTAACGCTTTATTGGGAAACAGTCCTACGGAAGAACAAATTAAAATGTTTTCGAATGAGGAGCAGGTTTCAGAGACGACACCTCCGGCTTATTTGACTCATGCTAATGACGATACGGTTGTGCCCATTGAAAATACATTGTTGTTTTATCAGGCTTTACGCAATAATGGCGTTTCAGCGGAGGTACATATCTATTCAAAAGGCGAGCATGGCTTTCTTCAAGAACCGGCTTATGAAGAGTGGATGGGCAGTTGCTTACAGTGGATGAGCCGTAATGGATGGGCTCGATAAAGAATGATATATTTAAGATGAAAAAATAGCGACCTGAATTATCATTTAATTTTCAGGTCGCTGTTTTTCTTCAAGATCATCCTTTGTATTGGGTTATCGAGGAAGAACGTTTATCTTCAATTTGTCGTATGCTCTGTTTACTTTCTCTAAGGCTTCTTCTACGGTGTCGGCACTGGCCAATAATACCCCTAATCGGCGGTGTCCGTTTACTTCGGCTTTGCCAAAGATGCGTATTTGGACGTCCGGTTCATTAAGAACATTCTCTAAATTGTCAAATACCACTTTGTCCGTATCTCCTTCTACAACAATTGCCTTAGAAGCCGAAGGCCTGTAAAAACGAACGGCGGGAATCGGTAATCCCAGTATAGCGCGTGCATGTAAGGCAAACTCGGACATGTCTTGCGAAATCATCGTAACCATTCCCGTGTCGTGAGGGCGGGGAGAAACTTCGCTGAATAATACGTTATCACCTTTAATAAATAATTCTACGCCAAAGATACCGTATCCGCCCAATGCTCCGGTTATTTTAGCGGCAATGTCTTCGGCTTTTTTCAACGCTTCGGAGTTCATAGTTTGCGGTTGCCAAGATTCGCGGTAATCGCCATCTACTTGGTGATGTCCGATAGGTTTCAGAAAAGTAGTTCCTCCTGCATGGCGTACTGTCAATAGGGTAATTTCGTAGTCGAAATCGACGAATCCCTCTACTATTACTCTTCCTGCTCCGGCACGTCCGCCTTCTTGTGCATTTTGCCAAGCATGTTCTATATCGTTTTCGTTACGCACTACGCTTTGTCCGTGTCCCGATGAACTCATAATCGGTTTTACGACGCAGGGCATGCCGATGTCGTGTACAGCTTCGATAAATTCTTCTTTCGTAGATGCGAATTTGTAGGGGGAAGTAGGGATTCCTAACTCTTCGGATGCTAAACGGCGAATGCCTTCTCTGTTCATAGTTAAGAATGTAGCGTGCGCAGTAGGGATTACGTTGTATCCCTTCTTTTCCATTTTCTCCAATGTTTGTGTCGCAATGGCCTCTACCTCCGGAATGATATAATCGGGCTTTTCTTCTTCGATGATAGATTGCAGTTTCTCGCCGTCTAACATAGAAAGAACATATGATTTGTGGGCTACCTGCATAGCAGGAGCATTGGAGTATTTGTCAAGAGCGACAACTTCTATTCCATAACGTTGCAATTCGATGGTAACTTCTTTACCTAATTCTCCCGAACCGCATAGCAGGGCTTTCTTTCCTACTTTCGATAATACCGTTCCTATTTTTGCCATAGTTTTTTGTTTCTGCAATAAGTGCTGTTTGCGAATAAATGTATCAAAGATAATGATTTTTTATTGCTTTGAATGTTATAGTGATAAATAAATTGCGGAGTCAATAATATTTTGGTATTAGCGCGGATGAG
>JAFUKV010000093.1 GCA_017467745.1 Bacteroidaceae bacterium
AAAAGCCTCCCTATATTAAAATCCTACATCGAGACAAAACAGGAACAACAAGCGGAAGGAAAAGTTATGAACACCGAAAACAGCGCAGGGCTTGTAAACGGAACGATAGAAACGAATCTTGGGCTTTTTCGTGCATACTTAACGCTTTATCTGATGCAACATCCATTTATAAATCGGTCTCTTACGCTTATGGTAAGAACCTTAGAACCGGATGATAACGGAATACCTTTACAAATTTATTGTTTTTCGTCCGATAAAGTATGGGAAAGCTACGAATCTATACAGGATGAAATCTTGGAGCATACAGCCGCCATGATGCCCCGATTTGAACTCTACCCGTTCCAAAACGCATCGGGACGCGACTATATCAACAGCGCACTCATTACCGCCGGCAAATCTCCATCCGATTTATCAGGTATTCCAGACGGAACTTTAAAAACAGAAGTAACGCAAAAGTAATATAGCACAATAATTATCAATTATATATAGTAACTTATAAAATACAAAAGAAATAAATTTCAAAACATTCTATTTTGTAATACCGCTGAAATATTCATTGTATACTTTTGCCGCAGTTACATTAACAATGAGAGTATAATATGGAACCTTTTTATTTAGCGATTATTATTTTTCTTTTCATCTTAGCTATATTCGATTTATCGGTAGGAGTCAGCAACGATGCCGTAAATTTTTTAAATTCATCCATCGGAGCAAAGGCTGCTTCATTCAAAACTATTTTGATCATCGCTGCCGCCGGCATTATGGTAGGAGCGAGCCTATCGAACGGAATGATGGACATTGCACGACACGGTATTTTCCAGCCACAACATTTTTATTTTGAAGAAATATTGTGCATCTTACTGAGCGTCATGATCGTAGACGTTGTATTATTAGATATATTCAACTCTTTGGGAATGCCCACTTCTACTACCGTCTCCTTAGTATTCGAACTGTTAGGAGGAACATTCGCCTTAGCCTTAATTAAAATAATCGGCAGTAACGGAATGTTTTCTTTGGGAGAACTTATTAATACAGACAAAGCATTGGCCGTTATTCTCGGCATTTTTACCTCCGTAGCCATCGCATTTTTCTTCGGTTCCTTAGTACAATATATCGCACGCATCATATTTTCGTTTAACTATAAGAGAAATATGAGATATTTCATCGGATTATTCGGTGGTATCGCTATTACTTCCATCATCTATTTTATGTTGATAAAAGGACTGAAAGACAGCTCCTTTATGACACCCGACAACAAAGAATTCATTTATAATCATACTTCGCAAATCGTATGGGGTAGCCTTGTTTTTTTCACTATCCTAATGCAAGTATTCTATTGGATGCAAATCAACGTATTTAAAATCGTTATTCTTTTCGGAACCTTCGCCCTTGCCTTAGCTTTCGCCGGAAACGACCTCGTAAACTTTATCGGCGTACCTCTGGCCGGTTATTCTTCTTATTTAGATTTAATTTCTCATCCAAACGCTACCCCGCAGACTCTTTTAATGACATCGTTACAATCATCTGCCCAAACACCGTGGTATTTCTTAGTAGGTTCGGGTATCGTTATGGTTTTAGCATTGTTATTCTCAAAAAAGGCACACAACGTAGTAAAAACGGAATTGAATCTTTCCAGACAAGCAGAAGGAGAGGAGAGTTTCGGAACCTCTCCCATAGCCCGAATCATTGTACGTTCGTCCAACTCTATCGCATCATCTGTAATAAGCATCGTTCCTCCTTCCATAAGAAAATGGATTGATACCCGTTTTAACAGGAACGAAATCATTTTAGAAGATAACGCTGCTTACGACCTTGTACGCGCATCGGTAAACGTTGTTTTAGCCGGATTGCTTATCGCATTAGGAACCTCGCTAAAACTGCCATTATCTACCACCTACGTTACATTTATGGTAGCGATGGGGTCTTCTTTGGCCGACAGAGCATGGGGGCGAGAAAGCGCCGTTTACCGAGTAACAGGTGTACTCTCTGTTATAGGAGGATGGTTTGTTACTGCCGGAATAGCATTCTTTGCCGGAGCTATCGCCTCGGTAACAATATATTTCGGAGGCGCTTTTGCAATAGTTATCTTAATTTGCTTGGCTATATTTATCTTGATTAAAAGCCAAATCATGTATAAAAAGAAACTGGCTAAAAACGAAAGAAACCCTATTATAGACCGATTAATGAACCCGCAAAACAGCCACGAAGCCCTTTGTCTGTTACGAGAATATAGTAAAGCTGAATTGAAAGTTATACTTGAATTTGCAGCTATTTCATACACAAAAACAATCAATGCTTTTATGAGTGAAGACTATCGGGGGCTGCGTAAATCTATGAATCATCTGGAAGATGAAAAACGATATATAAAACAAGTAAAACGCATCGGAACATTAGCCATAAGCCGCCTCGATCCGAATGTCGCTCTCGAAAAAGGCCTCTATTATTTTCAAGGAAATGACTTCGCCAGCGAAATTATTTACAGTATCATCCGTATATGCGATCCTTGTTTAGAACACACCGACAACAATTTCAATCCTTTAAAACCGGAACAGAAAAAAGAATTTTGTGAAATATCAAACGATATAAAAATATTCCTCGAAGATTGTAACCGCATAATCACTGAAAATACGTACAACGACATGTCCAACATAATAGCCCGTTCTAACGTTATCATCAACCAGTTGGCTTCCCTGAAAAAAGATGAACTGAAACGCATACAAGGGCACAGCAACAACATCAAAATAGGCATGGTGTACTTAACCATTATACAAGAAGCACAGAATGTCATGTCGTATGCGGCTAATTTATTGAAAGTATCAAAGAAATTTCAAACAGAAAATTAACCTAACCCTTAACTTATATATGTTTATGGCAAAATATTCTTTTCAGGATATTTGCCATATTTGTTTTTAATAAAATAGAAGAGAGTATCTTAATAACATAAGATACTCTCTTTTTTACAAGTCCAGTTATAGAATTTTGCTAAATCATTTCACTTCCCATATATCGCCGCTCAGCAGATATTCACGTAACGTACGTTCTTTTTTACGGGCTTTAACCGATTCTATTTGCTCTGCAACCTCTTGATCATAAGTAGGAGCTTCTACCGAACGGATAACGCCTAACGCCAGTGGTAACGAATGTCCGTCCATCAATGCCAAACGCATGTGCATAAACATATCGGGAGTAGTAGCGTCATGCGTTAAAATATCGTCTAACGTAACACCGTTTTCTCCAATAGTAACTACTTTCAGTTGCATTCCGTCAAGAACCAAGCCCTTATCTCGGTTCTTTCCGAAAATCATTTTTTCTCCTTGTTTCAACACGATAGTACGGTCTGCACGCACCTCTTTATCAGTAACGTATTTATGAATATTATCGTTGAATATCACACAATTTTGAAGAATTTCAACAACCGACGCACCTTTATGTTTGGCTGCAGCTACCATAATATCTTTCGTGGTAGCCAAGTCTACATCAATAGCTCGCGCAAAGAAATTACCACGTGCACCGAATACTAATTCAGCCGGGATAAACGGTTCTTCTACCGTACCGTAAGGGGACGACTTTGTAACTGCTCCTTTATCGGAAGTAGGAGAGTACTGCCCTTTTGTCAACCCATATATCTTGTTATTAAGCAACATGATATTCAAATCGATATTACGACGGACAGCATGAATAAAGTGATTACCTCCGATAGCCAAACAGTCGCCATCGCCGGTTACCTGCCATACCGTCAATGCGGGATTAGCCACTTTTACTCCGGTAGCGATAGCCGAAGCGCGTCCATGTATTGTATGAAAACCATAAGTATTCATATAATAGGGTAGGCGGGAAGAACATCCGATACCGGAAATAACTACCGTTTCATGAGGAGCAACACCTACTTCGGCCATTGCTTTTTGCAACGTATTTACTACTGCATGGTCGCCGCAACCGGGACACCAGCGAACATATTGATCGCTTTTAAAATCTTTTGCCGTATATTCTATATTGCTCATATTATTTTTCCTCCATCAATTTTGTAAAGTGATCAACCAATTCGTTTACCATAAAAGGCTGCGCCTGAACTTTATTATATTGCAACACATCGAGACCGTGCATTTTCGAGCGCAAGAAAGAGGCAAACTGGCCTTTATTCAACTCGCATACCACAACTTTTTTGTATTTACGCAATATCTCTTCGGTATTTTTAGGTAACGGATTTATATAGTTAAAATGCGCCATAGCCACCTTTTTACCATTTCGGTTCATCTCTTCAACCGCACTGTAAAGATGTCCATACGTTCCGCCCCAGCCAACAACCAATAAATCGGCGTCTTCATCTCCAAGCACTTTCAATTCGGGAATGCAATTAGAAATATAATCTACTTTCGCCTGACGTAAATCTACCATTTTTTGATGATTAACCGGATCGGTAGAAATTGCGCTGGTAACGTTATCCTTTTCCAAACCTCCTAAACGGTGCATAAAACCATCCATGCCGGGTAAAGCCCAATAACGTACAGATGTTTCCGCATTGCGTTTATATGGACGCCAGCCCTCTTTCATATCTTCGGTAACATAATTCGGTTTTATTTCGGGGTACGTTTCCAGTTCGGGGATACGCCATGCCGATGAACCGTTTGCAATGAAACCATCTGTCAAAAGAATAACGGGGGTCATATGTTCCAACGCTATTTTTGCAGCGCTGAAAGCCATATCGAAACAGTTTGTGGGAGTAGAAGCTGCAACAACAACAGCAGGACATTCACCATTACGTCCGTAAAGAGCTTGCAACAAATCGGTCTGCTCGGTTTTAGTAGGCAAACCGGTAGACGGTCCGCCACGTTGTACATCAATAACAACTAACGGCAATTCCGCCATCACAGCCAAGCCTATGGCTTCGCTTTTCAAAGCCAAACCGGGACCGGAAGTAGACGTTGCCGCCAAATGACCGGCAAAACTTGCTCCGATGGCCGTACAAACACCGGCAATTTCATCTTCTGCTTGCACCACTTTCACGCCTAATTCTTTACGTGCAGCCAATTCATGCAAAATGTCCGTAGCGGGAGTAATAGGATAACTGCCTAAAAAAAGAGGAAGCCCTGATTTCTCGGAAGCGGCAATCAACCCGAGAGCCGTTGCTTTATTCCCATTTATATCGGTATAAAACCCTTTCTGCGTAGGCATTGTTTCTATACGGTAAGCCGAAACGGTAGCATGTATATTATGTCCGTAGTTATAACCATCGTTCATTACTTTGAGGTTTGCCTCGTAAATAGCCGGTTTTTTCGCGAATTTATTTTTCAATAAGTGCGCTGCATGTTCGATAGGACGGTTGAACAACCAACAAACCAAACCTAAGGCAAACATATTTTTACAACGAACTACCGCTTTATTATCCAATCCGCTATCGGATAAAGAAGCTTTTACCATTGTAGTAATAGGAACCGGAACTATTTGCATTCCGGTAATATTCAATTCTTCAAACGGATTATCTGTTGTAAAAGCCGCTTTTTCCAAATCGCTTTTCGTAAAAGAATCCTCATCTGTAATAATAACCGCATTGGGTTTGCAGAATTTTACATTCGTTTTCAACGCAGCCGGATTCATAGCGACAAGAACGTCCGCTTTATCGCCCGGAGTATATACCCCCTTTCCTATATGTACTTGAAAACCTGACACACCGCTCAATGTTCCTTGCGGCGCTCTGATTTCGGCAGGATAATCGGGAAACGTAGAAATTTCATTACCAATACTTGCCGAAAGATTAGAAAAGATATTGCCTGCCAGTTGCATTCCATCGCCGGAATCACCGGAAAAGCGAACTACTACCTTCTCTAATTCTTTAATTTTTGTCTTTTCTGCCATAGTTCTACCTATATTATAATTACCTTAAATCTTTACTTGCAATTAAAATAAGCGTTCAAAAATCTAAAAATATAAAAAAGCCTCTTATATCTGTATTTTTGCTCTTAATAATCTGTTTTTAATAACAAACTGCAAAGTAAAGAAAAAACACTTCTACTTCCAAATTTTTTGTATATTTTTCCTCTTATTTATTTGAATATGCAATTTTAACCCCTAAAAAGGAAATATTATTTCATAAATATACATTTTTACCTCTTTTGAGGAATAACCAATTCTACTTCTGATACAATGGGCATATGGTCAGACTGCAACGAAGGAATAACCTCTGTGGACAGAAGTTTCCAATTTTCGGCCGGGAAACCGAACAAATAATCGATTTTACAACTCGGCTTAGACGATGAAAATGTAAAATCTTTATTACTAAAAGGAGCCCATTGCTTAAACATTTCCGCAATCTCAGGAGAATCGGGTTCAGCATTAAAATCACCTCCCACAATAACCGGATACGGCTGATTTTCTAAAACCGATTTAATCTCCTTTACTTGTTTTTGACGCGCTTCCGATGTTGTATAATCCAAATGCGAGCAAGCAAATACAATAGTATCCTCACCTATTTCGACAGTTGCCGCCAATAGTGCGCGAGGCTCGGCATTCCCGGTACGAGGCAACATCGTTTTTTCTACATTTACATAAGGATATTTGGTAAGAATTCCTATACCGTACCATCCGCCGGCATGAGGAATTGTTTTTCCATATAATGGAAACATTTTAGTATAATAGCCCAACTCTGTAATAAAATGAACATCATGCTGATGTTTCACGCTGGGACGACGTGTCATACAATCGACTTCTTGAATTGCCACAATATCCGGTTTTTGCTCGGAAATAAAAGCTGCCAACCTCTCCATTGACGCCAGTTCTCCATAACGGAGATTATAAGTCATAATACGCAACTTCTTAGTCTCTTGTGCACTTACATTACTTATTGCAAACAAAAAACCGATGCAACAAAATACAAAAACAAATTTTTTCATACAGTTTATTTTTTAGGTTGAATTAATGTTTTCAATTTTTCGACAGCCAAATCAATATCTTTTACAGAATCTAACTTATCCGAATCAAATACCAAATGCGCCTGCGTGTAATACGGCGAACGTTTTTGTAATGTTTCCGTCAAAAACGCCAATAACTCCTTATCGTTTTTATCCCGTAACAAAGGACGCTGGCTACGAGCTGTCTTTAAGCGATCAAACAATACGTTAACCGAAGTTTTTAAATAGACAACCTGCCCGTAGCTAAGCATAAAATCAATATTTTCATTAAAACAGGGAGTACCTCCGCCAGCGGCAATCACAGTATCATTCATTTGTCCGACCTCTCTCAACAAACGGCTTTCTATCTCACGAAACCCTGATTCCCCTCGCTCCGAAAACAATTCTCCTACTGTTTTATGATAACGACCTTCGATGTACCAATCCAGATCTATAAATGAAAAATTCATTGCTTTGGCCAACACTCGTCCCAGTGTGGTTTTACCGCTTCCCATGTAGCCGATTAAAAATATAGGAGCCATAACGTGATGTGTTCTTTTTTATTTGTCTATCAGAAGTTATGTTGCAAAATTAATAGAAAATACCGCTATCTGAATAAATATCGTTATTTTTGTACAGAATCTAACGCTTATTAGCACATGAAGCGAAGTAAATATTATGTAGTGTGGAACGGATATGCTCCGGGTGTGTACGACTCTTGGGAGGAATGCCAACTGCAAATCAAAGGCTATAAAGATGCCAAATATAAATCTTTCCCGACAGAAGAAGCGGCCATAAGAGCTTATCGGGGTGAAACGGCCGAACATCTCTATATTATAAACGGACTGGCAAAAGCTCTTCGCGATGGCGCCTCAGAAGAAAAACCGTACCAAATAGAGAGCATTGCCGTAGATGCCGCTTGCAGCGGAAATCCGGGAAAAATGGAATATCGAGGTGTACATATCCGCACCGGCATTGAAATATTTAAAGTGGGGCCCTATGAACACGGTACGAATAATATCGGCGAATTTCTCGCTATTGTACATGCGTTGGCTTTATTGAAACAATACAAATCTACATTACCTATTTACAGCGACAGCGCAAACGCCATTATTTGGGTTCAACACAAAAAATGCAATACGAAGTTAGAACAGACTGCCATAAATAAACCTCTTTTCGACTTAATAGCCAGAGCTGAAAATTGGTTGCGAAATAATACATACACGAATCGCATATATAAATGGGAAACAAAATCATGGGGAGAAATTCCGGCAGACTTCGGACGTAAATAGAAAAAAAATATTCTATTCGCAAATTTAATTACAAGTTGTACTTGAATTTAATAGAATGCAAAAATTCGATTAATTCCGAAGAACATTCAGACTTTCTTATAATAACCCCCTGATTTTTAGAGTACATAAAATATAAATTTGTAGTCGTTTCTATGATTTTATATAGTTTGGAATATTCTATATCAGAAAAACCTGTTTCTGCCGATATTTTGTAATAATCACAGAAAAAAGAGATCTGAAATTCTAAATCCTTTCCAATTTTATTATGCTCAAACGTTTTAGCTGCTCTTTTATCTACACCTCTCGTTAATTTCCAATTATAACAAATTAAAAATACGACAACAAAGATTACCGTTGGAAACATCGCATTTTTTTCTGTCAACAAAAGACATACTCCTATCAATACCACTACAACATTGACGATTATCATGCTCCGAATATAATGGTGCTCTTTATTCAATATTACCCGATTAAACCGAATAAATTCTTCTCTCGTATTCTTATTTCTTATAGTAAATAGAGGTTCTTCCATAGAAATTCGCTCATAATGGTTTCTTCATGTAGAAAATACGTCTTTTCCTAAACATACAGTTTAGAAATTCAAAATTATACAAACAGATAAGCAATAACAAAGTTTTCAAACCAAATAATCGAAAATTCAAAGCATAACCCCACATATAACTAATAATCAAACAATTATATTTTATTCGTAAATTAATTGACAAATAAACATTACAAAAATAATAAATTATTATTTTTGTATATCAAATTCAAAAACATTAAATACTGATAATCAGTTATTTGCATTAAAAACTCTTGGATTGAATACAAAACCGTTTGATAATGAAAATACACATCGCTTACAATATAGACGACAATTATGTGAAATATTGTGCTATTGCTCTCACCTCTTTGTTTGTGAATAATCGGAAAGAAAAATTTCATATTCATATTATAACAGGGGGATTATCTGACGAAAACAAATCCATATTGAGCGAAATCGTAGAAAAAGAGTATATGCAAAGTATATCATTCTACGAAATAGGGTATGATATTCTTAAAGAATGTCCGGCAAAAAACATATCCATAACAACTTATTTCCGTTGTTTTTTGACCTCCATTTTGCCGGAATCCATTGCAAAAGTCATTTATATGGACAGCGATGTCATTGTATGCGGCTCTATTAAAGGATTATGGGAAACAGATATCGAAGGCTATGCTCTGGGCGGGGTAGAAGATATGTGGAGTTCCAAAAAAGAACTTTTCACTCGGTTAGGATACCCCGAACATTATTCATACTGTAACGCCGGAGTTCTTTTATTCAACTTAGATTTTTGGCGCAAACACCGCATACAAGATGAAATCATATCTTTTATCCGTGAAAATCCCGATAAATTGGAACATAACGACCAAGATGTACTTAATGGAGTTCTATACGACCGAAAAATATTCTTACCCTTCCGTTATAATATGCAAGACGGATTTTTCCGACAAAAAAGAAAAGTAAGAAAAGAGTCCAAACCTATTTTGGATGCCGAAATGGACAAAGCCGTAATCATTCACTTTACCGCCCGAAAAAAGCCATGGAAAGACAACTGCACTCATCCATATAAGAAAATGTATCTAAAATATTTAGATATGACCCGGTGGAAAGGAGAACGCCCCAAAATAGATTACGGATTCCGTTTCAACCGTTTCTTTTTAATCATCCAAGAATACTTAGGCTTAAAAAACCGGTACAGGAAAATAAAACATAAATAAAACCATTATAATGCTGCGGGATATAAAACTTTTTCCGCTTCGGAAACGGCTTTACTAAAATAATATCCGCCAGCTAACTTATCACCGACAGTTTTTACGTTCGCCAACATAGCCGAATACTCCTCTGCCGATAACGAAGACAAACGCTCTTCTATTTCGGCCAACGATGATACAGTAAAACCGATACCGTTTTTCAGGATAAACGGAGCTAATGCCGCTTTATCCCAAATAATAACGGGCAATCCGCACCGTATATAAAGAGAAGTTTTATGTGGATTGTTATATTGTAGATACTCACCGAAATTACCGCTACATATGTCTATATCCGCACCATCCCAAACCAATCCGAAATGGCCTTCCGCCTCAGAAATCAACTTATCGGAAGGAACAAATCCCATATACCTGAAACTATCGCTCTTTTTCGCTTTATCAGACTCAAAACCATACCCATACAACAAAAAACGATAAGATTGCACATAGTCGCCTAATTTATAAAGAAACGTATTTTTCCGGGCATTTAACGCGCCTGCGTATATAACGTTATATGGAGGCTCCGCTTTTCTTTTGCAGGTATTGGCATCGGGAGAAAGGTAATCGAATATTTCCAAACATCCTATTCCGGCTTTGCAGCCATGTTCTATAAGCCAATTTTTCATAGTCTCATTGTGAGCGATAATATAATCGCTATGATTCAACCGGAATATTTCCTGTTCAACCGTCAATTTTTGCCGTCTGAAACTGCCCAGATCATGTATCAATGTAACTACTTTACAACCCCGTCGATGCGCCATACGGCATAAAAACGTATAATATTTTTTCAGCGGATATTGCAATACCACCATGTCCCCTTTGCGCAAACTAAATGGAGCTTTCAACACACCCGTTAAAGTAATAAAAAAACCGGTAATTTTATTTCGTTTAGTAGTACGCGCAAGTCCGGCATTTTTAAATCCGAGTGAATCCATAATTCGCTCGATATCTGTTTTCGCCTTATTTCCCGCTTGTGTAAGATCTTTATAGTTTTTCGAAATATAACACTTCTCCATTTTATCTATTTTTTAAGGTTTTGTTCTGCCAACCGTAACGCGGCTTCTACCGTATCATCCATATCAAAATAGGCATATTGAGCTAATCTACCGCCGAAAAGCACATTCGGGACAGTTTCATCTGCCAAGATTTTATAACGACCAAACAATTCCGTATTCCGAGTATCATTTATCGGATAATAGGGTTCATTCTCTCCCGTAAAATCTGCGGGATATTCTCTTGTAACAACCGTTACAGGTTGTTGACCGAACTCAAAATGTTTATGCTCTATAATTCGGGTAAACGGTATTTCCCGCTCATTATAATTGACAACAGCATTACCTTGAAAATCGGAGATAGGCATCCGCTCGTGTTCAAAACGGAGACTGCGGTATTCCAACCGTCCGAAACGGAAATCGAAAAACTCATCGATACAACCGGTAAATAATATATTCTCGGCCAAAGAGTCCCAATACGGCCTGTCTTCAAAATAATTTACACCGGTTTTTACTTCAATACCTTTCAACAATGCATCCGTCAACCGATTATATCCGCCGATAGGAATACCTTGATACGCATCGTTGAAATAGTTATTGTCGTACGTAAATCGAAACGGAATACGTTTGATGATAAAAGCCGGAAGTTCCGTAGCCGAACGTCCCCACTGTTTTTCGGTATATCCTTTAATAAAAAGGCGGTAAATATCATCGCCGCAAAGTTTCAATGCCTGTTCCTCCAAATTAGCAGGCTCTATATCGGCATATTTTTTTCTCTGTTCATCTATTTTTTCTCGTGCCTCAACCGGAGTAGATGTTCCCCAAAGCATATTGAACGTATTCATGTTGAACGGCAGATTGTATATCTTATCGCCGTATTTAGCCAAAGGAGAATTAGTATAACGGTTGAACTCGACTAAATTATTTACATATTGCCAAACCCGTTTATTATCAGTATGAAAAATATGCGCACCATATTTATGAACGTTTATTCCGTCTACGTTTTCGCAATAAATATTACCGCCGGTATGCGGCCTCTTGTCTATAACCAAACACTTTTTTCCATGTTCGGCCGCCTCTTTGGCAAAAACAGAACCAAAAAGACCGGCTCCGACAATTAAATAATCATACGCTTTTTTCATATCGCAAAACAAGAAATTTATTCAACAATATATTTTTTATTATTCAGCTTATAATCCCACCGCCTAAGTGTTTTTATAAGTTTTTTATATCTGAGTTTCCAACGTTTTTTCGTTGAAATCGGTACTGTTTTATATGGAACAGGGTATTGCGTAATTTCCGCTTTACGATTCTCTATATCCTGCAAAATAGTTTGAATCGTATCGTCGATTTGTTTCATTTCAGGCTCCTTGCTCCATTCTTTATGCAAAAAATCGCCATACTTTTCCAAAATATTTTCACGATCGAGATACTCGCGTTGCGAGTGAAAAGCGAAATGAGAAATTATCGCATCGCCGTTAATACAATTCGCTAACCCCAATTCGGCCGGCTTGATACACGACAAATACTCTTCATCATCGCCGGGAACGATGCCGCCAAATGCTTTCATCGCCTTACCGAACCACAAAATAGAATTGATAGAAAAGCGGTTCATTGCTATCGGACGCTTGCCGCAATAAAGATTTTTATACTTTTGCTCGGGAAGTTGCGTTCTTAAAAACCAATCGTGCAATTCAACGGCGAATCCGCCGCTTTTCCAAAGAATAGAGTGGTTAGAGCGAGCATTCATATATTTTTTTAATTTCAATTTTCCGGCTATTTGCAAAATATATGTACAAAACGCATTATTAGTAACCAATGTAGAAACTAAAAAATAATCGGGATTATCTATTCTGAACGCAACCATTTTCTCAAAAAAATCCGGCTCCATCCAGACTACATCGTCATCCATTTTCACATATATGGCATCTTCTTCTACACACGTCTTGTAAAAAGCGTTGATAGAGCTGATTCCGTTTACAATACCGTCGGGTTGCCAAACCAGATTGACCTTCGGATATTTTTGAGCTATCAATTTAAAGAACTCTATATCACAGGCGTCCACTGTATTAATCCAAATATCGTATCTGTCTACCACATCGCTCGCCAAAATAGGAGGGAGCAAATACTGCATATATCTACGACGACCGGCGGCCGTATTACAAACAACTTTATAATTTCTGTACATTACGTATATCTTTTATTCTATATCCAAATGATAATAAACAGCATGACGACAACGATACCGTTTCCAGAAACGAGTTCTGTATTTCAATATCAGCCGACGACAAACATTTTTATCGAAATTTCGGGCTGCGGCATACTCGTCTGCCAACAGCGTGAACATAGGAGTTTGTCCCCATAACCGCGCGAAATTGGCACAGCCTTTTTTCAATCCCACTGCACCGAAACTCATTCTATTAATGTCTACCAAACTAAAATGATATTTCCCGTTTATTTTATCAAAAAGAATATTTCCGGGAGAATAATCGCGGTGATAAATTCCCGCCTCATGTAACCGTGCTGTGTAATGAGCAAACTCGGTTATTACCTCACGACACTCGTCAATACCCATATCTCCGAACTGATAAAAATTTTGGGTATAACCGGATTGAATACTGACAAAATACGAGAACCCTATCAACCCGCAAACTCGTTCTTCGATATAAGCGATAGGTTGCGGTGTTTCAAAACCTAAATATAATAATTTTTCCGGATAATTAAATGCCCGCATTCCTTTTGGCAAACGGATAAACGAATATATCAACCGGTTAAAATACGAAGGCTTACGATAACGCTTTACATTTATAGCCAAATCGCCCGCCTGCATCACCTTTATCAAATTGCGTCCCGTATAAATAACTTTTCCTTCCTTCTCAAAAATATCGGGCAAAGACTCTATATACGGACGTAAATATTCATAATCCGGATGAATGAAATATTTCATAATCTGTCTGTTTTTCCTAATTTAAAACAGGTAAAAACTTCAATTGCTCTTACCGCAGGAAAGGACAAATATACAAAATAAAGTACTGATTTTTCATGATTTATTTACAAGGAAAAATTTTTATCAAGAAAAAAGAAAAACATTCGACAAAAATCACGATGCTTCTCTTTTTACAAAATTCTGATTACTAAAATTTTAAAAGTCAATATTTACTTTTTCAAATAAAAAGCCCGTTCTTCGGGCAAGAATTTTTCTATTGCATAACGTAACATGGTACGGGGCATTGTTTTGTAACGGACGGATAAGAAATCCGTCAAACAAGATTTATCTCTTTTACCTACTTCCCGAAGCATCCAGCCAACGGCCTTTTGTATTAAATCGTGTGGATGATGTAACAGGCGATCGGCAATCTGCAACGTATCGTCAAAACGGCCTTCACGTATATATTTCCACGTAGCAACAATAGAGATGCGTTGCTCCCACAATAACGAACTACACGATAATCGTACTAACGGTTCACGAGTCTTATCCCGCAAATATTCTCCAACAATTTGATATGCAGACAAATCTACCAAATCCCAATTATTGATGTAGCGCGTATTTTCTAAATAAAGTTTATATATATCCGTACGAAGCGCTTCATCTGCTTTCGGAAAACGGGCGACGCATATCAGTAACGCCAACAATCGGCACTCGTGTACCGGATCTTTTAATAATTCGACAACTACCGGCAACGGAATATCCTTATACTCTTTCGCTACTGCCCGTACTTGGGGAACTGATACTCCCCAAAAACAATCATTCTCGGCATATTCACCCTTTCCCATTTTAAAAAAACGAGATTGAGCAAGAGCTTTTTCGGGAGATCCTAATTCTTGTAAACGATAACGAAGAAAATCAGCAGTTACTTCCGGTATCATATTTTATTCACACAAGCAACAGCCCCTGTTCCCTCAAAAAAATTCATAATATTACGAGCGGCATATGCAGCCATTTCGTTACGTACCTCATAAGTTTGAGTACCGGTATGCGGATTAATTACAACGTTATCCATCTCGAAAAATTCAGGAGAAATAACATCGCCGAACTCAAATACATCCAAGCCAGCCCCCCAAATCCAATGCTCTTGTAATGCCCGTATCAACGCTCTTTCATCTACCAACGGGCCTCGCGCCGTATTAATAAGAATAGCAGACGACTTCATCGCTTTCAGTTCCGGTTCACCTATCAAATGGAAAGTCTCGTTGGTATGCGGAGCATTCAGAGAAACCACATCTGCTGTACGAATCAACTCGTCTAACGGCAAATAAATGGCATTGCATTTTTGTTCTTCTTCTAAGGAAAGACGCTTACGATTATGATACACTACTTTCATTCCGGACGCTAAGGCGCGGCGAGCCAAAGCCCGGCCGATACGCCCCATGCCTATAATACCGATTGTTTTACCAAACAAAGAGTGTCCTAAATTTTCGAGCAGCCCCCATTTTACAGCTCCCGGAATGCGGACTCGACGGTCTATCTCGGAAATCCTTCGGGATACAGCCAATAACAGTCCCATAGCCTGATCTGCGGTAGGTTCGGTTACAGGATCGGGTGTATTGGTAACTTGTATTCCCTTTTGCGTAGCATACGGAATATCTATATTATCATACCCAACTGCATAATTTGATACGATTTTTAGCTTACCGGCATGATCCATTAACTTCTTATCTACCGGAAAATTAAACATAGATAATAAAGCATCATAAGCCGGAATCATCTCATATACTTCATCATACGTAAATGTTTCTACGCCTTCGGGAGGTAAAGTTACATCGTATTTTTCGATTAACTCGGTATATCCCTCGCGAAACATATTATAAGTTATCAATACTTTTTTCATCTGATTTCCGTATTTTCAAAAATTTCCCCAAAAGTAAAAAAAATAGTACGGTATAAGAAGGTTTCGGTAAAAAACTTTACCTTTGTTTCCAATCATCATCTGCGTGCAATCATGGTACTGAATTACATTTGGCTGACCTTTTTTATCATAGCTTTTATCATAGCAGTAGTACAAACGCTTTTCAACGGAAACTTGAATATATGGACAGAAATTATGAACGCTTCATTTGATTCGGCAAAAACAGCGTTTGAAATTTCATTAGGATTAACCGGCGTTTTATCTCTTTGGCTCGGGCTGATGAAAATAGGAGAGAAGAGCGGCGTAGTTGCATTCTTTTCGAGACTTATAAGTCCTTTATTTTGTAGACTATTTCCCGATTTACCCAAAAACCATCCGGCATTGGGTTCCATGTTTATGAACTTTTCCGCCAATATGTTGGGGCTGGACAACGCCGCCACGCCTCTCGGGCTGAAAGCGATGAAAGAATTGCAGGAGGTAAACAAAAATAAAGATACCGCCACCAATTCGATGATTATGTTCTTAGTGCTAAACACTACCGGATTAACTCTTATTCCTATCGGCGTAATGGTTTACAGAGCTCAACTTGGAGCCGCTAATCCTACCGATGTATTTATTCCTATTTTGATAGCCACCTATTTTTCTTCGTTGGCCGGATTGATTACCGTATGTGTCAAACAAAAAATAAATTTGTTCGATAAAGTCATTTCAATATCCATTATTTGTTTAACCCTTTTTATCTGCGCTATCATTGCATTTTTTGTACAATTACCCCAAGAAAAAGTTTCGTTATATTCGAGTTTCGGCGCGAATGTCTTGCTATTTTCTATTATTATCGGATTTTTAATAGCCGGAATCCGAAAAAAAATAAATGTTTACGATGCTTTTATAGACGGAGCAAAAGAGGGATTTAAAACAGCTATTACCATCATTCCTTATTTAGTGGCCATGTTGGTAGCCATAGCTATATTCAGGGCATCGGGCGCAATGGAAATATTAACGGACATCATATCCCGTACAATAGCATGGTGCGGCATCGATACCGATTTTGTCGGAGCCATTCCCACAGCAATAATGAAACCGTTAAGCGGTAGCGGTGCGCGAGGCATGATGGTAGATGCCATGAATACATACGGCGCCGATTCGTTCGTTGCTCGGGTAGCGTCTACCATACAAGGATCTACCGACACCACATTTTTTATTTTAGCCGTATATTTCGGCAGTGTAGGTATTAAAAATACTCGTTACGCCGCAGGTGTAGGATTGCTTGGTGATTTCGTAGGCATCATTGCCGCTATCATTGTATCATATATATTCTTTACATAATAGTATTCGTTATGGCGATTAGTTATTTTGCGGAAGAAATAAAAATGCCCGCTATAAAAAAAAGAACAATATCTCAGTGGATAAAAACAGTAGCCGACTCGTATGGAAAAAACGTAGGAGAAATCAGTTACATATTTTGTAACGATAACCGTATTCTGGACGTAAACCGGCAATATCTGCAACACGACTATTATACGGATATCATAACGTTCGATTACTCCGAAAACAACCGTATAAGCGGCGATATTTTTATAAGTCTCGATACCGTAAAATCAAATGCCGAACAATACGGACAAACGTTCGAAAACGAATTACACCGTATTATCATACATGGTATTCTTCATTTATGTGGAATAAAAGACAAAGGTGAAAAGGAACGTGCGGAAATGACCCGTTGCGAAAACTTAGCGCTTGAACAGTTAAAAACCGTATAAGAAAAAAATCTTCCAATATATAAACCATAATTTTATAACATCAGTCTATTATTAAGTATTTACCACTTATCACGATAACAAAAAAGAAACAAACTCCAAACCAATTAAATAGAAACATTCCAATAAAAGAATCAACCGATAATAGACATTATCGGTTGATTCTTTTTCGTACTTATTTCATTCTTCATTTACCGAATTTATCAATCTATTTTCTATGCTTACTTATAAACGGTTTTAAACAAAGATATTGTATCTTTGTCTGCCGGAAAAAGTTAGACAATAAGATGAATTTCAATTACGATGTTATTGTAGTAGGCGCCGGTCATGCCGGATGCGAAGCTGCTTGCGCGGCAGCTAATATGGGTTCGCGTACCTTACTCATTACTATGGATATGAACAAAATAGCCCAAATGAGTTGCAACCCCGCAGTAGGAGGAATAGCCAAAGGGCAAATTGTCAGAGAAATAGATGCACTCGGAGGACAAATGGGTATTGTAACCGATAAAACAGCTATTCAATTCAGAATGCTGAATAAATCGAAAGGACCGGCTATGTGGAGTCCGCGCGCCCAAAGCGATCGCCAAAAATTTATAGAAACATGGCGTTCTATAATAGAAAATACCGATAATCTATACATGTGGCAGGACACCGTAAAAGAACTTATCATAGAAAATAACACGGTAAAAGGTGTACGGACAACTATGAATGTTTCTATATATGCCACTTGCGTTATACTTACCGCCGGCACATTCATGAACGGATTGATGCACATAGGACGAACACAAATACAAGGCGGCAGAATATCCGAACCTGCTTCATTCGGAATAACCGAACAACTCTCTCAAATGGGAATTGTTGTCGGTCGGATGAAAACCGGAAAACCTGTACGTATAGACGGACTTAGCATAGACTTTTCAAAAAACATCAAAAAAGAAGGAGAAAACGAATTCCATAAACTTTCATATCTTGATTTTATCCCGCGACCTTTACAACAACAACCGTGATGGATGGTACATACAAACGAAGAAGTACACGATATTCTTC
>JAFUKV010000014.1 GCA_017467745.1 Bacteroidaceae bacterium
AATGTAACGAAAATGAGTTGTCTATTGGCTATGCGGAATTGGTGAATCGTGCCCGAGAGTCGGCAAAAAACGCTTATGCTCCATAGTCCGGTTTTTATGTCGGGGCGGCAACTCTACTTGATAACTGGATGATAATAACCGGTAGCAATCAGGAGAATGCGGCTTATCCGTCAGGGTTGTGCGCAGAACGGGTCGCATTGTTCTCGACAGTTTCTAATTTCCGTTCTAATGCCATTACAACCATAGCGGTAGCGGCGTATAATGGTTTGGAATTTACAGCAAAACCGATTTCACCTTGCGGTGCTTGCCGTCAAGTATTATTAGAGTATGAGAAACGTCAGCAAACGCCTATCCGGATAATTCTTTACGGAAAAGAGGCTGTTTATACGGCTTCTTCGGCATTGTCTCTGATGCCGTTGTGTTTTGACAGTTCGTATCTTAAAAACGATGCCGATGAATTGTAATGCCGATTGCCTGAAAAATTTTATTTTATACCATTTCTTCGTATCTTTGAAACAAGTTTAATTAGATCAGAATTTACACAATATGGACAATTATATTGTTTCAGCGAGAAAATACCGTCCGTCTACATTTCGGTCGGTAGTAGGTCAAAAAGCCTTGACACAGACGCTGAAAAACGCAATAGATTCTCACAAATTGGCACATGCGTATCTTTTTTGCGGACCTCGCGGTGTCGGCAAAACTTCGTGCGCCCGTATTTTTGCCAAAACGATAAATTGTCTTCATCCCACGCCGGACGGAGAAGCATGTAATGAATGCGAGTCGTGCCGGGCATTTAACGAGCAACGTTCGTTCAATATATCGGAGCTGGATGCGGCTTCCAATAATTCGGTAGATGATATACGGCAGTTGACGGATCAGGTGCGTGTGCCGCCTCAAATAGGGCAGTATAAAGTCTTTATTATAGATGAGGTGCACATGTTGTCGCAAGCAGCGTTCAACGCTTTTCTGAAAACGTTGGAAGAACCGCCTCACCATGCTATTTTTATACTTGCTACAACGGAGAAACATAAAATATTACCTACGATATTGTCTCGCTGCCAGATATACGATTTTCAGCGTATAGGGGTGTCGGATATTGTGGAACAACTGCAATACATCGCTTCGGAAGAGGGAGTGTCGGCAGAAGATAACGCATTGAACGTAATTGCGCAGAAAGCCGATGGCGGTATGCGGGACGCATTGTCTATTTTCGACCAAGTTACCAGCTTTACGGGAGGGAATATTACTTATCAGGCAGTGATAAATAACCTGAATGTTTTAGACTATGAGTATTACTTTCGGTTAGTAGACGCTTTTTTGAAACATTCGGTGAGCGATGCGCTTTTGTTGTTTAACGATGTGTTGAATAAAGGTTTCGACGCGCAACATTTTATATCGGGAATGGGTAGCCATCTCCGGGATTTGTTGGTGTGTAAAGATCCGGTTACATTGCCGTTGTTGGAGGCTTCCGCTTCTGTAAGCGGGCGGTACGCTCAGCAGGCGGCGCAATGTCAGAATGCGTTTCTTTATAAGGCATTAGAGTTGAGCAATGAGTGCGATTTGAATTATCGTGTCAGTAAAAATAAAAGATTGCTGGTAGAATTGACGTTGATACGTATTTGCCAGATAGGGCAGTCGTTGGCGGGGAGTGATTCTGTGCAGTCGCAGCCGTTACAACAAGTGCGCCCTGCTGCCGTTCCGCCTGCTCAGACAGTAGCTTCGGCGACGCTTCCATCAGCCGTAAAGCAGGCGGTGTCTCCGGTATCTGTTTCTTCTGCTTCGGTGCAACAGCAAGTCCCCCAACCTGCAAAATTTAATGCTCCGGATGCCAAACCAGTATCTTCGAGGCCTTTGTCTGCTATCCCGAGTATTTCCATAAAAAAACCGAAAATCTCAAAAGAGGAGCAAGGAAAGACAGAACAGGCGCAAGTTATGGCGGATATGAATACACCTTTTGATGAAAAGATGTTGTCGGAAGCATGGTTGAAGTTTACCGAAACCATTCCTACTGAGGCTGTTTTGATTAAGACGATGCAACTGTGCATGCCTCGTTTGCTGGATGGACAGACATTTGAGGTTATCGTAGAAAATCCGGATCAAATAGAGCGTTTGAACGATAAGGCTCCTGATTTGTTGTTGTTCTTAAAACAACGACTGCAAAATTCTCATATAATCATGAAAATGCGTCAAAGTACGCGTGAAGAGCGAAAGAGAGTGTTCAGTCAGTTGGAAAAATTTGAATATATGGCAAAGAAAAATCCGAATTTGTTGAGTTTGAAAGATACGTTCGGGTTGGAATTGGCTTAAAGAATATTCCGGTATGCGAAAACAAGCGTCTGTATTGCATCGAAAAAGAAAACGTACCCGTAATACGCTGTTGATGGAAAACTTGTTGTACACGGGCGATAAAGGTATAGATACGCGTATTAGGCTTATTCAATATAATGCGAATGAATATTTTTCGACTGATGTTGCGGATGTAAAGGCGTTGCTTTCTGTATTAAAAGATCAATATATAAATTGGATACAGGTATCGGGTATGTCCGATACTGATATGATAGGCGATTTAGGGGATCTTTTGGGTTTGCATCGTTTGGATATTCAGGACATTTTGACTGCTCAACATGTATCCAAAATAGAAATATATGAAGATAAAACAATGTTGCTATTTAACTCATTCTCATATAAAGATAAGGAGTTGCAGCAAGAGCATATTTGTATTGTATTGGGTCAAAATTTTGTAGTCTCGTTTCAAGAATCGTCTTTTCCGTTATTTGATAATGTGCTGAAAGCGATTGAAGCGAATACTACGAAAGTACGCGGACGGTCGGCGGATTTCTTGTTTGGGTTATTATGTAATAATGTGTTGAGCAATTATATTGAGACGGTGGCATTTCTTGAAGACGATTTGGGCGATTTGGAAGAGGAGTTGTCTACCGGTAATCCTGAGGATGAATTTTCGATACGTTTACAACAAAAACGGCACGATTATCTCCAAATGAGGAAATCAGTGATTCCGCTGAAAGAGAATTTTAATAAATTGATATTTAACGATAATGGTCTTGTAAAAGGTGAAAATTTGATTTATTTGAGCGATTTGCAAGATCGTCTTAATTTTATTGTACAGAGCCTTGAAATTTGCCATGAAACAATGAAATCGTTGATGGAACTGTATGTGTCTAATAACGATATGAAGATGAATGAGGTTATGAAGCGTTTAACGGCGGTTACTACGTTGTTTATACCCTTGACGTTTGTTGTAGGTGTTTGGGGGATGAATTTTCGTTTTATGCCGGAATTGGATTGGAAATACGGTTACTTAACCGCTTGGATAGTTATGCTTCTGATTGCGATTGCCGTCGGGTGGTATATTCGGAAAAAGAAATGGTTTTGAATTCTTTTTGTCAAAAGTCTGTTAGTTTATAAACGGGTAATTTTGCTCTTTTCGTCCGTTTCCGATGTTATTTCTACTGTTTAGTGTGTATGTTGTCAAATGTAACATAACTTCGCAAAAAGGTTTTCTGTATGCAGTAAGAAGTATGATACTTGGTATGTCTAATAAAAAGTTTATAAGGTTTTATTAGACATGTCGTATTTTGTCGAACAATGCGGTTGTTGCGTTTTGGCGTGATTTTAGCCGTCTGGTAAGATAGGGAGCAATAATAAAAAATGCGAAAAACAACGGAATATCGTAGTTAATCGCATTTTTTTTTGTGTCCGAGATGAGATTCGAACTCACACAGGCTTACGCCCACCACCCCCTCAAAGTGGCGTGTCTACCAATTTCACCACCCGGACAAATTCGTACGTGCCCAAAACAGGACTCGAACCTGCACGTTCTTAACAAACACTAGTCCCTGAAACTAGCGCGTCTACCAATTCCGCCATTTGGGCATGGCCTCGATGTTTTGAGCAAGAGCGAAAGACGGGACTCGAACCCGCGACCCTAACCTTGGCAAGGTTATGCTCTACCAACTGAGCTACTTTCGCACTTGCGGTGCAAATATAGGATAAGATTTGTTTCTGTGCAAATGTATGAAACACTTTTTTAGCCTAAATCCATATCGGTTATAGCCTATCCTTGTTCATTCAGAATGTAGGCCGTTTTATAAGCGATATAAATTCTTCGCGTGTTTTCAGTTCATTAAAAGCTCCTGTAAAATCGGATGTGGTTGTTATTGAATGTTGTTTTTCCACGCCTCTCATTTGCATGCACATGTGCTGCGCCTCTATTACTACCATAACGCCCAATGGGTTAAGCGTTCGTTGCAAACACTCTTTTATTTGTAGAGTAAGCCGCTCTTGTATCTGTAAACGGCGGGCGTACACATCGACAATCCGCGCTATTTTGCTGAGGCCTGTAATGTATTTGTTCGGGATGTACGCAACATGGGCTTTCCCGAAAAAAGGTAACATGTGGTGTTCGCACATCGAATAGAAATCAATGTCTTTTACAATTACCATTTGCCGGTAGTTTTCACGAAACATGGCGGATGATATGATCTCCTCAGGATTTTGTCCGTATCCTTTTGTAAGGAACTGCATGGCCTTAGCTACTCGTTCGGGGGTTTTGAGCAAGCCTTCGCGATTTACGTCTTCGCCTAATAGCTCTAAGATACATTTATAGTGGTATGCTAATTGCCGGCGAGTTTCTTCTTTGGCGGATGTTGCGGTTGTTTTATCGTTCATCTATTTTCTGGTGCATTTAAAGAACCGTGTATCGGGAATCTTACATTGTCTTGTACTACATACATTTCTTTTCCAAACTTGGGCAGCTCTTTTTTTAGAAAACGCAGACGGGTATCGGCTTCTTCGTATGTTCGGAAATTCCCTATTCTTAATCTCCAAACGGGAGCATTGAAAGTAATGTATGTTTCTATTTGCGGATCTGCTTCTTTTATCGTTTTTTCTTTTTGAATTGCTTCTTGTTTTGACTTACGTTGGTCGTTTCCGGAAAAGACCTGTATTCGGTATCCCTGAGTAACGATATAGGAAACGTCGTTTATCCGTTCTAAATTGCTGCCTTCTCCGAATTTTCCCATACGGGCGTTTAAACGGGCATCTTGGTGTATCGTAATTTTTCCGCCTTTCGGAGAATTTTGCAGATGGTTTACGAGCGTGGTGCTGTTATCTTGTGCTGCCAGTTTAAGGGATATTGCTAACGCTACGCTTATACGTAATGTGTTTTTTAAGAATGTTATCGCCATACCGATACTGATTATCCGAATTAAAAGAGAATAGAAGAAACCCGTTCCAACGAGCGGGTTTCTATTATGGTTGTGATATTAAAATGCGTTGATGATAGTCATAAAGCTATCGGCTTTCAAAGATGCTCCGCCAATAAGTCCGCCGTCTACATCCGGATTTGAGAACAATTCTTTCGCATTGCCTGCGTTGCAGCTTCCGCCATAAAGAATAGAAGTGTTGTCCGCTACTTCTTTTCCGTATTTGTCTGCGATTGTTTTACGGATGAAAGCGTGCATTTCTTGTGCTTGTTCTGATGTAGCCGTTTTTCCGGTTCCGATAGCCCAAACGGGTTCGTATGCCAATACGATTTTGCCGAAATCTTCTGCCGACAGGTTGAACAACGCTTCTTCGATTTGAGCTTTTACAACATCGAAGTGTTTGCCGGATTCTCTTTCTTCCAACACTTCACCGATACAGAAGATAGGGGTTAATCCGTTTTCGAGAGCCAAAGCTACTTTGTCTTTAAGAATAGCAGAAGTTTCTCCGTAGTATGCGCGACGTTCAGAGTGGCCTAAGATAACGTATTTTGCTCCGGTTGACGCTACCATTTCGGCAGAAACTTCTCCGGTATATGCTCCTGATTTTTTATCGGCGCAGTTTTCGGCAGCAACACCTATTTTATTTGTATCGATAGCTGTGGTAACGCTTGCTAAGTGAATAAACGGTGTACCGATTACTACATCGCAATTGGGCGTTACGTTTGCTAATGCGGTGTTCAATTCAGTTGCTAATGCAAGACCTTCTTGTAAGGTTTTGTTCATTTTCCAGTTTCCTGCAACAATGTTCTTTCTCATTTTCTTTTTCTGTTTATTTAGATAGATAAAAAATATGTTTGTTTTTAATTTTCAGAATTATCGTTTTGCGGGTCTTTATTGTCTGCTATGACCGATTGATATTTCTTTTTGCGTTTTTCCCGAAATTTAAGAACGATAAGTTTTACGCCTTTTTCTGTCAGGAATAAAATTGTCAGCGGCAAAGTTAATGCCAATAATAAAAATATCAAACGCCGTTGCGGATTATATGCGATATACCCGTATTTTGTTTGGTCTAACGAATATTCTTGCCATTCATCAGGCAATGCGTGCGGACTTGCTTTCCAATAAATTGTGCCGTTTTTTACCAGCATGATACCCGGATTGCTGTGTAGAATGGTCATAAGTGTTTTTTTGTCAACGAAGGCATAATCGTATTCCGCTCCGGTGTCGTCGCGCCATTCCGAGATTTCGTCGGCATTCGAGGCTGTGAGGCAAATGAATTTGTAACCGTGTTCGGCGCAATAATCATATAGTTCGTTCAATCGGTCTATTTCACTGTCGTCAGCGTCTTTTAGAGACGGAGCAATCATCCAAAAGGC
>JAFUKV010000094.1 GCA_017467745.1 Bacteroidaceae bacterium
CAACTGCTGCATACGTTCAGCCAAACGGACATTTAAGAATATGGAAGCGAAACAGATAACCAGCACTGCCGAAAAAAGAAACAATCCCGGACGAATTCAAGAAGCGACCTTGTTGTAAATTGTAACAATAATTTCGACGTTTACACAGAACAAGTCTTGACTATTACAGCTTAGTAACTCCTGCATCTTTCGCCCATTTTTGAAGTGTCTTGTTTATAGTCCCCTCATGCGTCAAAGGAAAAATCAAATCATCGCCTTTTGCTTCATTTTGTTGCGGCAACCTCTTTAACGCTTCATCGGATATAGGCAGGTAAAGCGGTTCTTTGGTTTTCTGTATCATTTTAATTCTTATTCTTTCACCGCTTTTCTGTAAATCGTTCCACTTCAATTTTCTTATATCGTTTACACGTAACCCACACAAACAACTGAAAAGAAAGGCTTGTTTCATTATCTCATACTTGCACTCCGTAGCAATAAGTAACTTCAATTCCTCTATTGTCAAATACTCTCTACGGCTTGCTTTTGCTTTTACTTTATCGGCAAAGTCAAACTCTTTTGTTGGGTTTACTGTTATAATACCATCTTTATAAGCTCTATTTATAGCAGTCCGCAATACTCCATAATAAGCAACTATCTAATTATTGCTTAATAATCCGCCTGCTTTTGTTACTCCGTATTTACTCGCTTTCTTTGCCTGCTTTAAGAAATCCACAAAACTACTAAGGAAATCTTTATCAATATCACGAAAAGCGATATAATCCCCTCTAAACAATTTCAATTCACGGATAGTATTCCCGATAGTCTTTTCGTAATTCAGACCGCCACGCTCCTTAGATTGCTGTTGCATATCCATCAAATAATCAAGTGCGTTTGCTTTGGATTTATTAGTATTTTGAAATCCGTGCGCATCATTCTGCAACTCAACAATCCGTTTACTCTGAATAGCTTTGGCAAGTGCCAAAGTCGCTTCATTCTTTCTTTGTCTTATCTTCTCTCGTCTTTTCAGGGATAAGATATAATTTCAAAAACTCATATTGCCGTTTACCGCCAACATAGTTTTTTTTTCTAATCACGTTACCAGTGTAATAATCCAAATAGATGGATTGATTACCATTGGCAAGCTGCTTAAATTTGATTCTTACAGGTTCTTTCAGTTTGACCTCTTGTTTTTTCTTCGCCATACTTATATTTTTATTTTGTTACCGATGGCAAGTATAGATATTATTTTTGTTACTAACACTATTCGAGTAACAAACTGGTAACAAAATAAAGGAACTTATAGGCTAAGTATAGAAAACAAACAAAACAAAGGGAATAAGGTGAAAAGAATGATAAAATACAGTATATTAGATATTTATATTCAATTTACTAGCTCTTTTTTTCTCTTTTTCCACAACTGGTAACTGTTGATGATGTTCTGCCATAAGACGTACGATGCCGGTCCGATAGATGCTAACGGATTTAGATAGACTTGCGCCATCCAAATAGCAAGAATCGTATTTTTTTGACCTAAGCCTTGTCCGCCGGCAATAATATTGTCGTAGCGCTTGCCGATACATCTGCCTAAAATAAATTGCGATACACATATAATTAGCGCACAACAGGCAATCCATATCTCTTCGCGGTAGCTGGAACTGTTTTGTGCAGCTATGAACGATACTGTTTTTCCGGTTACTACGGCTAATGAAACAGACCACATATAAAACGATAGCATTTGGGCATTGTATAGTGTTCTGTGTACGGAAGGTAAGATTTTTTGTAGTAACAATGCGGTAACAAACGGCATAATAAGCAGGCTGCCTACTTGTTTGAATATATATAAGAAAGAATCGGCAAATACCATATCGCTATGAGTACCGATGAATGAAAAAATGACAGGAGCGACAAATGCAATGCTTAGGCTGCTGATAAGGCTGTATGTAGCCAGTGTAGCAACGCTTCCGCCTAACATTCCGGTAATGACGGCTGCTGCTGTGGCTGTTGGAGCCAATATACATATAAATGCGCCTTCGGCGATGATCGGGTCAAAAAAATAGAGTAGGCCGAAAACTGCGAGACTACCGAAGATTTGTATTGCGATTAGCCATAAATGTAGGTAGGATATGTGCAAATCTCGTAAAGATAATTTACAGAATGTGATTAACAACATGCTGAAAATCAGATAAGGCGTAAGAAACGAGAGTTCACTGAAAAATTCGTAAAATACGCTTCCTGTAATCATTGCCAAAGGAAGCATCCAGTTTTTTAATTTTTGTAGCACTTGTATCTGTCTGTTTTGTCGGTGCAAAGAAATATCGAATAGTTTAAATAGCAAAATATGTATTTCTGTAATTTTATGTGTTTAGAGTTAAAATAAAATATCAGATAGGTTAATTAATATTTTTTATTAACGATTGTGGGAGAGACTGAGTATAATTCTTTTCTATATTTTCCAAGTTGAAAAAACAAAGTGTAATAAAAACTGTTTGTCATAAAAAGAATTTATTGGAAGTTTTATTTTGTAATAAAAAAGGATGAATATGAGATGGAACAACAGGAAATCCATTTATAGTATAAGAAAGGTTTTGATTGGGTGGTTGGCGTATTGTGCAATTATGCAGATGGGATGTGCCGATAGAGCTGAAATAGAATTGGATAGAGCAGATATAACGCAGGTGAAAGTTATTGGACGTTATACCGGAAAAGTGAGAGCGTATCAGACGGTGGAACTTCGACCGCGAGTGGAAGGATACTTGGACAGGATGTTGTTTGATGAGGGGAAAAAGGTGAAAAAAAACGAACCTTTGTTTCAAATTAATGCGGAAAGATATAAAGCGCGCGTAGAAAAGGCTAAGGCGCAATTAAAAAAAGATGAAGCCCAATTGGCGAGAGCGAAACGAGATGTAGGGCGTTTACGTCCGTTATATGAGCAAAATGCGGCCAGTCAGCTTGATTTAGATCATGCTATTGCCGAGTTAGAGTTTGCCGAAGCTAATGTAGCTATGAGCAAAGCCGATTTGTATCAAGCGGAGTTAGAATTGGGATATACCACCGTTTATTCGCCATTAACAGGTTATGTTGTTGATCGTAAGGCGGATATCGGAACCTTATTGGTCGGCGGAAGCTCTCTCTTGGCACATGTGATAAATATCGATACCGTATATGTTGATGTTGAGCTTACCGCTCTCGATTATTTGCAAAGCATGCGTCGTAAGGTCCGGTTAGGAGAGACCGATTCTGTTCGGCTTTGGCAACCTTCTGTAAGGGTTACATTGGCAGATAATAGTTTGTATTCGCAAGAGGGTATTATTGATTTTGCCGCTCCTAAGGTAGATGATGAAACAGGTGTATTTTTTGTTCGGGCTAAACTGCCCAATCCCGAAAATTCATTATTGCCCGGACAAGTAACCAATGTACAGATGTTATTACATTATTATCCGGCAGCGATGATGATTCCTCTTTCTGCAATTAAACATAAGAACGGAGAGGCTTTTATATTTATCGTAAAGAATGGCAAGTTAGAACGGAGAAAAATAACAATAGGTCCAGAGTACAATAAATATGTAGTAGTAGAGTCTGGATTGTTGCCCGATGAAGTATTTGTTGCTCGTAATGTGGAACATTTACAGGGAGGAACTGCTGTTTCTTCCTCATTCAGAAGGGGGATACGTAACCTTCCGGAGTCGGTAGTCATTGAGTATAAAAATGAGAAGAAATGATTCGGTACATATTTGTTTTAGGGCTTATTTGCGGATGCTGTTCTTGCCGGTTGGGCAGAGAATACAGTCGTCCTGATGTAGATTTGCCTGTGTCGTTCAATAAACCGGACAGCGTATTGTCGTACGGTTCGGGCATATTTAAAGATACATTGTTAATTAATCTGATAGACAAAGCGTTGTCTTGTAATTTCGATTTGAAGATTGCTTATTCGAAAGTTCGGGAAATGGCCGAACGAAAACGAATTGATCGTGCCGATTTGTTCCCTCGTTTAGATTTGGAGATAGGGGGAGAAAAAAAGACGGGTTATTCAGCCGGCTCTCCTAAGCTTTTTGGTCGGGTGGAGCTTTCATGGGAACTCGATTTCTGGGGAAATATTCGTTGGCGGGATGAAGCGGCGTTGGCCGCTTATTTGCAGACGGTAGAGGCGGCAGATGCCATTCGGCTGTTAGTGATTTCCGAAGTTGCGGAGAAATATTATGAATTGTTGGCCTTACGAGAAGAAGCAACAATTGTTTCTCAAACTATTGAAACGCGAAAAGAAAGTGTACGATTATCTAAGTTGCGTTTTGAAGGCGGTTTAACATCGGAAACAACGTATAAACAGAGTCTTGTGGAAATGGCGCGTACCAAAACATATTTGCCGGAATTGGAGAAAAAAATAGAGTTGAAAAAGTCGGAATTAGCTTTTTTGATAGGCGAATATCATTTTGATTTTCCCGATAATAAAACCGATAGTTTACAGCGTCCGTTTTTTATTGAAATACCGATAGGATTGCCGTCCGTATTGTTAGAGAGGCGTCCGGATATTCGGCAGTCGGAGCAGGAGCTGAGAGAGGCTTCGGCTATGGTAAATGTACGTTATACAGATCGTTTTCCTCGTTTCTCCTTGACCGGACAATACGGGTTGGCGAGTGGTTCGTTAAAAGATTTTTTATCGATACCGACCTCTCTTATATCCGGTGGCATTTTAACACCGGTTTTCGATATGGGGAAGAATAAGGCGGAGCAAGAGGCTGCAAAGGCTGTTTATGAACAGACGGAATTATCTTATAGAAAGGCGGTTATGGCGGCGTTTCAAGAAGTGGACAATGCCTTGTCCTGTGTACGAAAATCAGGCGAAATAACAGAGTCTCGACAACAATTGCTTGCAACAACTACCGATTATTTACGATTGGCAAGATTGCAATATTTAAATGGAGTAGTGAAATATCTGGACGTATTGGATGCTCAACGGCAATTGTTCGACGCTCGTATTGCATTGAACCGTGCGGTATTAGACGAACATCTTTGTTTGATACAACTATATAAAGCCTTGGGTGGAGGCTTTTAATTACGCCTTATACTTTTTAAAAGATTTGGAAATTATGATATTATTTCTGGTGATTTTTTCAATAGAGTTATACAGACAAACGAGCATATTGTGGCGTAATAGCCATAATAATGTGTAATCTCGCGGGTCATGAAACTGTTGTATGAGTCGAGAAAATTGGTTTTATTACAGAGCCATTATCGTATGAAAAACTTTGTTTATGAATGTTTCGTAATCGTTTAGAATAACGGAGTTTCCAAAATCATTATATTTATTTTTAGATAGTTCTATATTAAAGTTAGTTTCTTTATAAAAAGAAAGATACATTTGAAGTTCAGATAATATTCTAAGTCTTTGCTACTAAAAGTGTAGTAGCCTCCGCTTTTATATTTCTTTAATAAGGTTACATAGTTTATGAAATCTTGGCAGCATATAGCGGATTTCAGTTCTTCAAATTTGATATTTGTCAAAATATATAATCCTCCGTATATTTTGGCTCCTTCGGGAATTGAAAAAGGCGATATGAATTTTATCGATTTATTTTAGGTGTAAAGGTAAGCATTTTGGATGATACAATTGTTTTGTGGTAAATTAAAGTTTAAAGTCTTCTAATATACAAAAAAGCACTTCTTGCTTGGAAAAAGTAAGAAGTGCTTGCTATATAAAATCGAATACTGTTATAATTCTACTTTTTTCGATTTCCCTTTGGGGCTTTCGTTGTGCATACGGTCTACGGCGGTAACTACGTATATATATTTGGTTTTACCGTCTTTGTAAGGCATCATGTATGCTGTGTAGCGGGTAGTTGCAACCAAGCGAGAGGCATCGCTCAGGTCGATAGGTTCGTTTTCTGCAAAACGGTAAATGCAATAATATATCTGTTTTTGCATTTCATCGTTTGTTTTTCTCGGTTTCCAGTGCAATAGGTAACCGTCGGAAGTCCATGACGCTTTTAACGACGATACTTCTTTGGGCGCCTTACTGTCTATAAACTCGTATGCCGGTATTAGCGCGGGGCGGCGGTGGTAGTCTGCATATAAAAGAGACGCTACTCCGCCGTAATTTTCAATTAAAGTTGAGGCCGGCCAAAAACAATTTCCCGAAATGTTGTCTAAATAACGGCTTAGTTGAATTTTACGGGCTAATTGAGAGCGAGATGTGTTCAGATCCGTCGCATCCATTGTTCGTTTAACGTCTTGACCTATATACAAGGGGCGGTTATTCGCGTGTTCGTTCCACCAGTATATCAATGTTTCGGAACAAGCCGCTTTGTGGCCGATTTCCCAATAGAGTTGAGGCATCATATAGTCTACCCAACCTTTTTCTGTCCATAAAAGAACATCGGCATAAAGATTGTCGTAGTTTTGCAGGCCGTTTGTTTCGCTTCCGTCAGGTGAATTTTTTTGATTTCGGTAAATGCCGAACGGACTGATACCGAAACGAACCCATGGTTTAATGCTGTGTATGGTTTCGTGCAGGGTTTTAACTAAAATGTTTACGTTTTGTCGCCGCCAGTCGTCCCGTTGGTTAAGAGAGAAACCCATTTGTTCTCGATAGGTGTTGAAACTGTCATCATCGGGGAAGTCTTCTCCGCCTGCCGGATAAGGATAAAAATAGTCGTCCATATGTATTGCGTCAATGTCATATCGTTTTACAACATCGGCCACAACCTGATAAATGAATTTTCGGGATTGCGGCAATCCGGGGTCAAATAATATTTGATTGTTGTATCGGACAAACCATTCGGGATGTTGATAGTAAATGTGATTCGGGTCGGAAGGTTCTGTTCCGCCGGTGGCTACACGATAAGGATTCATCCATGCGTGGAGTTCCATGTTTCGTTTGTGGCACTCTTCAATCATAAATTCAAGAGGGTCCCATTCGGGAGAAGGGGCTTGTCCTTGACGGCCTGTAAGGTATTTGCTCCATGGTTCCAGTTGCGATTTGTAAAATGCGTCGGCCATCGGGCGTATCTGAAAGATAACAGCATTGATGCCACATTGTTTCAGTTTGTCTAAAATGTCGGTAAAATAGGCTTGCATTTCATCTCTATCCATGTTTTGGTATTGAGATTGATAAACTGTTTGTATCCAAGCTCCTCTGAATTCGCGTTTCGGGTTTTGTTGCGCCTGTACGGTAAGCATGGTTGTAAACGCAAGCAAAAAGATAAGTTTAAGTTTTGACATTGTATTTGTTATGATTAAAAAGAGTTGTCTGTAAAAACAGCACAAAAGTAAAAAAGATATTGCTATTTTTCTTAGAAACTGGCCTGTTAAGTGTGAATATTTTGTATTTTTGTGCCTCGCTATAAATAAAAAGACGAAATTATGGAAATTGCAAGCAAGTACGATCCCTCAGAGGTAGAATCGAAATGGTATGACTATTGGCTGAAACACGAGTTTTTTAAGTCAGTTCCCGACAGTCGTGAGCCGTATACGGTCGTCATTCCGCCTCCCAATGTAACGGGTGTATTACATATGGGGCACATGCTTAATAATACAATTCAAGATATATTGGTGCGTCGTGCGCGTATGCAGGGCAAAAATGCGTGCTGGGTTCCCGGAACCGATCACGCCTCTATTGCTACCGAAGCGAAAGTTGTAGCTAAGTTGGCATCGGAAGGTATTAAGAAAACCGATTTGACCCGTGAACAGTTTTTAGAACATGCTTGGGCGTGGACACGTAAGCATGGAGGTATTATATTGGAACAGCTGAAAAAGTTAGGAGCATCGTGCGATTGGAGCCGTACAGGTTTTACTATGGATGAAGAACGTTCGCAAAGCGTGTTGGATGTATTTGTAGACCTTTTTAATAAAGGTTTGATATATCGAGGCGTACGTATGGTAAATTGGGACCCGTCTGCAAAAACTGCTCTTTCTGATGAGGAGGTAATTTATAAAGAAGAACACAGTAAGTTATATTATTTACGTTATTTTGTTGAGGGCGAAGATAAATATATTGTAGTGGCTACTACCCGCCCGGAGACTATTTTGGGCGATACGGCTGTTTGCGTTAATCCGAATGATGAACGTTATACATGGTTGAAAGGCAAGAAAGTGATTGTACCGTTGGTAAATCGTGCAGTGCCTATCATTATGGACGATTATGTAGAAATGGAGTTCGGTACGGGATGTTTGAAAGTAACGCCCGCTCATGATGTAAACGACTATATGTTAGGCGAAAAATATAATCTTGAAACCATAGATATTTTCGAGGATGATGGAACTATCAGCCAGCGTGGCGGATTGTATGTAGGGCAAGATCGTTTTGATGTTCGTAAACAGATAGAAAAAGATCTGTCCGCTGCCGGATTGATGGAAAAGGTTGAGGACTATGACAATAAAGTGGGTTATTCAGAACGTACCCATGTCGTGATAGAACCTAAACTTTCTATGCAATGGTTTTTGAAAATGTCCGATTTGGCACGTCCGGCATTAGATGCTGTTATGAACGATGATATTCGTTTCTATCCGCAAAAATACAAAAATACGTATCGTTACTGGATGGAAAATATCAAAGATTGGTGTATCTCTCGTCAATTGTGGTGGGGGCATCAGATACCGGCGTACTATTTGCCGCAAGGCGGATATGTGGTGGCGTCTACACCAGAAAAAGCATTGGCGTTAGCTCGCGAGAAAAGCGGAAACGCCGCATTGCAGATGTCCGATTTGCGTCAAGATGAGGATTGTTTGGATACGTGGTTCTCTTCATGGTTGTGGCCTATATCATTGTTTAAGGGAATTTCGGCTCCCGGTAACGATGAAATAAAGTATTATTATCCTACTACCGATTTGGTAACCGCTCCCGATATTATATTCTTCTGGGTAGCGCGAATGATTATGGCCGGTTATGAATATGAGAAAACTTTTCCGTTTAAGAACGTATATTTTACGGGGATTGTACGTGATAAAATCGGTCGAAAAATGTCCAAATCGTTAGGTAATTCGCCCGATCCGTTAGAGTTGATAGATAAATACGGTGCAGACGGAGTGCGTATGGGAATGATGCTTTCTGCTCCTGCCGGAAATGATATTCTTTTTGATGATGCCCTTTGTGAACAAGGCCGTAATTTTAATAATAAGATATGGAATGCTTTCCGGTTAGTTAAAGGGTGGAATGTAGATGAGAATATTCAGCAACCGCTTTCATCAGAAATGGCTGTCGAGTGGTTTGATGCTTTATTAAGCCGTACCATTGAGGAGGTTGATGATTTGTTTAGCAAATATCGCCTTTCAGAAGCCCTTATGGTGATTTATAAACTTTTCTGGGACGAATTTTCTTCTTGGTATCTTGAAACGATAAAACCCGGTTACCAACAGCCTATTGATAAAACAACATATCAAGCTACATTACGTTTTTTTGACGCGTTGTTAAAACTGTTGCATCCGTTTATGCCTTTTATTACCGAAGAGTTATGGCAGCATCTGGAAGACCGTAAAGAAGGAGAGAGCATTATGGTTTCTCTGCAACCCAAAGCGCAATCGCATAATAAAATGATTATAGAACGCTTTGAACGGGCGAAAGAGATTGTTGCCGGTATCCGTACGATACGTTTGCAAAAGAATATTGCGAATAAGGAGCCGTTGGTTTTACAAGTAGTTGGTGAACACGATGGTTCATTAGATGCTGTAATTGCAAAGGTAGCGAATATTTCGGAGATGAAACAAGAAGCGGAAAAGGATGCTACTGCCGTTTCGTTCTTAGTAGGAACAACGGAATATGCTGTTCCGTTGGGCAATAATATTGATGTGGAGGCCGAACTGAAAAAACAGGAAGACGAGTTGGCTTATATGCAGGGGTTCTTGAAATCTGTATTAGCGAAGTTAAATAATGAACGATTTGTGAATAATGCTCCGGCAAAAGTGGTAGATGCCGAACGAAAGAAACAGTCCGATGCCGAAAGTAAAATAAAATCATTGCAGGAAAGTATCGCTGCGTTGAAAAAATAGTGATTTTGATTAATCTAAGCAAAGCCTCGCATATTTAATATGCGAGGCTTTGCTATTTATAGAATGAATATAGAAAAAATGTAAAAAGGCAGGTGTATTTTGTATGATTGTTTATATTTGTGTTTAGTAAAGATTCTGTCGCAAGGAAATAAAATTTGTATTTATGAAAAATATATTTCGATATTCAGCCTTTCTTTTTCTTGTTGTTATGGGGTTGGTTTCGTGTCGTTCTTCTTATGTAACATATGTAAATGTAGAGACGGTACATCCGGCAAAGATAACGTTTCCTGTTTATATTCGGGATATTGCGTTTGTTAATAATGCGCTTGGAAGCAGTAAATGCACAATCTCAGATGATGGTGGAACGGAGTTTACATTGATGGGTGCAGACTCTTTGGCTATGGATATGTTGGCTATTGTGGCCGATTCTATTTCGCATAGTCCTTATTTCGATATAGTTACAATTGGAAGTATAGCAGATACATCATCGCTGATTTTGAAAAAACTGACGCCAGAGCAATTAGATGAAGTACGTGGGGCAACAGGGGCGCAAACGGTTATAACGATGGATGGTTTTCAGATGATGATAGATAAAAAGTATTATTTTCGTTCTAACGAGTTGGTAATGGAGTTTGTCGGTAAAACCTTCTTTAAAATATATGAGCCGGGAAATGATGATGCGCCTCAAACACATATTTGTGTAGATACGATGGTATGGAGTTCTGGCGGTTGGGGTGCGATGTTAGATGACATGGAGTTTCTTACGGAGAGAGTTTCAGACGCTATTGCGTATTTTGCAGAGCAGAATATCAATAGGTTTATACCATATCTGCGGTTGTCGGAACGTTTCATTTATGTAACTGGCAATACCGAGATGGTAGATGCCGAACGTTACATTAATAAAGACAAATGGGATGAAGCATCGTATTTGTGGGAGCATTTGTATGAAAGCGGAGAGGATGAAACGCAAAAAGCGAAAGCTGCATCGAATATGGCGGTTGTCTATGAAATGCGGGATGATTTTACGGCAGCTATCGATTGGGCTAAGAAATCGTATGATCTGTTTAATCAACCTTCGGTTAGAGACAAAAACATTGAAGATATAAAAAGTATAAGCAATTATATCAAACTGTTAGAACAAAGACAGAAGGATGTTCCTCTGTTAAAAGAGCAGATGGAGCGTCGCCGATAATAGAAGGGTTGATACGAACAAAAGGAGGTTATATTTTGTTTTGAAGAAAAATAAGTATAACCTCTTTTTGTTATGAAAAAACAGCTCATAATTTGTTTATCGATAGTTTTCTGTATATTAGGTTGTTCGCCTTATACATTGTTGGATAGTATGGTGGTAAATAATGCAGATTTATCGGCATATAGAACGTTTAAAATAGCATCGCCCGATGCTTCGTTGCTTCCTCCCCGATTTAGTATGCGGGATTTTAATATAATTTCGAACGCTATTAAAACGCAGATGTTGATGCGGGGATATAAAGAATCGCCTAACGCTGATTTATTAATTAACATAGGCATCGTAATAACGGATAATATAGAGACGAAAGATGCGTTACCTCCTGTAACTCCGTTTTTTATGTCTCGTCGAGAGGCTTATTATCGCGATTATTATAACGATGCCAAAGTGATTACCGGTATTAATAAAGAGGGTGTTCTGACTATGGATATGATTGATACGCGAAACGATATGTATCTATATACGGCCTCTGTGGGAAATTTGGTAGATAGGGCAGACCATAAAGTAAAAGAATCAGAAGAGGTTGATAAAGCTATCGAAGCATTATTTAAAGGTTTTCCTGTGAAGCCCAGAGTGGAAGAATAAGCATTTTTATGCCTCACAAGACCGTAGGTGAATTACGTTTGATCTTTTTTCAAGCAATAACATTTACGAAATTTTGTGGGCGAGCATCCTTTGATTCTTTTAAATGCCCTGTTAAAATATGGAATATCGGTAAACCCTACTTGATAACATATTTCAGACACGGGCATATTTGTTTGTTGTAATAATTGGCAAGCCAATTCTATTCGGTATTCGTTTAAATATGTAACGAAAGTTTTTCTCGTAGATTGTTTAAAAAAGATGCAAAACGCCGATTTGCTCATTCCCGCATAACGAGCCGCATCATTGAGCGATATATTGCGGGTTGCGTTACAAATTATGTACGTGCGAATCATATTCAGTCTATCTTGTTTTTTGTCAGGGCTTTTATACATGCCAACGATGCGGCTGTTATCTGTTGTTAATATTATGCTAAGTAGTTTTATCATTGAGGCAAGCCGTTCAATATCATCTTGGTTACACATATTTCTTAGAATAAGAGCTATATGATTAGCTCTTTTAGGGGAGAATTTTATGGCGTTACTGATTTCTTTCAAGCATTTTATATGTTCTCTGAGCTCAGGGAATACAACAGAACAATTTTCGATAAATTGCTGGGTGAACGTTATCGTGATATTAGATATTTTGTTATCCTTGTTAACATGTTTATTATTGAAAAACCAGCAATGAGGAATTTCGGGAGGAATCATTATTACCTCATTATGTCGGAAAGGTTCTGTCATATCACCTATAATCCTTATTCCCGAACCGAAAGTAATATATGAGAGTTCCCATGTTGGTTGTCGGTGTAGCCCTATCTGCTCATTTGGAGCAAGACGAACATTCTCAAAAGAAAAAGAGGTATTTTTAATTGTTGGCATTGTCTATTTTTAGAAATTGAGCATTATATATTAGCAAAAATAGCTATTTACAAAAAAATAAGACAATTATTGTGGAAAATAGAGCAAATAAATTACTTCGGGAGAAATTATTTTTGTAAAAAATACAACGCACATGATAAAAATAGACCACATAGCCGTGTATGTACACGATTTGGAAACAGTGAAAGATTTCTTTATTCGTTTTTTTTCAGCCAAAGCAAATACAATGTATCATAACCCAAGAACGGGATTAAGGAGTTATTTCTTGTCTTTCGATGATGATTCGAGATTGGAAATAATGAGTCGTCCGGAAGTAGGGCGGATAGAAAGAGATGTTTATAGGGCAGGATATACTCATTTATCGTTTAGCGTTGGTAGTAAAGAAGAGGTAGATAGGATTACAAACCGTTTGAAAGAGTATGGTTATGAGATATTAAGCGGACCACGATTTACAGGCGACGGATATTATGAAAGTGCGGTACTGGGGCCGGAGGATAACATTATTGAGATAACGGAGTAAAAGTGGATATATGAATAGAAAGGTTTTCTTGCAGACATCGGGATGTTTGCTCGCTGGTACGATATTCGGGAAGAAACCGGAAAGAGAGATGATCTTTTCTGATAATTTTATAAATGAAGTTCGTGCATGTACTGAATATAATTTTCCGGTAATGGATTTGCATGTTCATCGTTCTAAGCAACTGACAATAGAGGCTATTGTGGCAAAATCGAAAGAGTTGGATATGCCGATCGGGGTGATGGAAAATATTGCGTCTTGGGGAATAACCAATAATACTCAATTAAAAGATTATATTGATGCAATAAAACCTTATCCTGTTTATATCGGTTTGCAACCAATGAGTCCCGGATGGTCGAAAAATTTGTCTTCGGAATTGATAGAACAAGCTGATTATATCGCAATGGATCCGCAAATCGTAGAAAATGGAAACGGATACGGCGAAACAATTAATCTTTGGGAATATAGTTCTTATATAGATGATGCAGAGGCTTTTATGGAACGTAATATGCAACATTATTTAAATATTCTTACGGGAGATGAACCGCTGGATATATTTGCTTGCCCGCTTTTTTTGCCGTGTTGTTTACAACGAGAGTATAATGCTCTTTGGACAAAAAAACGTTTGCAACAAATTATTGATGCTGCTAAGGAAAAAGGGGTTGCGATAGAAATAAACGATATTGTACGGGTTCCTCACGAAGAGTTTATTATTATGGCAAAACGTGCAGGTCTGAAATTTACTTTCGGATCTGATGGGCGTAATCATTTAGTCGGCAGGCTTGACTACTGTAAATATGTTGCGAAAAAATGTCGCCTTACAGAAAAAGATTTTTTTATTCCTCGTAGTCGCCGATAATGGTTATATTTGTAATGTTTTGACTATAATGAAAATTAAAAAGAATAATAGTATGAGAGTTTTTAGAAAAAGACGTCTGTCATGGGCGATGTTTTTGTGTACGGCCGTTGCTATGTTTTTGTTGGTTTCTCCTGAAACCGTGTGGGCGAAAAAAAATAAAAAAATCGGTATCCAACTTTATTCTGTGATGGGTGCTATGGGAAAAGATCCTCAAAAGTCCGTTGAGCGTCTTGCCAATATAGGTTATAACTCTTTTGAGTTGGTACAATGGGGCGGAGATACAAAAGTTTTCGGGCTTTCTGCGAAAGATTTTAAGGCTCTTTGCGACAAAAATGGGGTAGAGATAATATCGACGCATTCGAGTATTCAAGAAGATCCCGCAAAAGAGGCGGAAATTATGCAACGATGGAGACAACTGTTTGAAATACAAAAGGCGTGTGGTGGTAAGTATTTTGTTATTCCCAGTTATGGGGTAGATTATACGGTTAAAGATGTACAACGCATGTGCGATTATTTTAATCGTGTAGGTAAAATTGCCTCAGAATACGGATTGAAATTAGGGTATCATAATCATGCTTCTGAATATCAGAAGTTGAAAGATAGCGATAAAGTTATGTGGGAATATCTGGTAGAGAATACCGATCCTAAGTATGTATGTTTTGAGTTAGATGTTTATTGGTGTACGAAAGGAGGGAAAAATCCGGTTGAGTATTTGAAGAAATATCCTAAACGTATAGAAATGCTGCATATCAAAGACGATTTCGTGATAGGAGAGAGCGGAACTATTGATTTTGAAGGTATTTTTAAACAATTCTATAAGAACGGTATGAAAAACTATGTTGTAGAAATTGAGACTCCGGGCGCTTTACGCGAGAAGGTTAATGCCGATGGGTCTAAATATACGCAAGATCAAATTATGGATGAAGTGTTTGAAGCTGCGCGTAAAAGTGCGGAATACCTGAAAAAGTCCAAGTTTGTGAAAAAATAAGATAGTTAACTTAACTTAGTTGTAGATGTAAGAGCTTAGGTCTGAGCTAAAAAAATAGAAAGTAAAAATACGAGATTCATAAGGGTCTCGTATTTTTTGTTGTAACTTTATTCTATTTCTACGTTCTTACTTGCTATATGTTTCTAAATTTTACTGTATAATTTCCCTTATCTTTTTGTTAGATTCTTCTGAGTTAGAACAATTCTGCGGATATAGTTTAATATGTTTTGCTTGTTTTTCCGGACAGATTCGGAATTATTAATCTTTCCTTTTGAGAGGGATGGATGTACAATATTTTATCTATGTATATTTCTATTTCATAATATGTACCAGTGAGGAGTAAAGTGTTGCGGAAAGAAAAAACAAAAGCGTAACAGATACACTGTTACGCTTTTGTTTTTAGGGATTTGTGTTTAATAAGGCTATTTTACAAACTTAGACTTTTTCAGGTATTCTGCACACCCTTCTACGCCTTCAAATTGTGTATG
>JAFUKV010000015.1 GCA_017467745.1 Bacteroidaceae bacterium
GAAGAAAAAGCAGATCTTCAATTCTTGACATCCGGTATTCTGACTAAGGTATTTGTCAAAAACGGAGACCAAGTAAAAGCAGGAGATGTTATAGCGATGATAGATACCTTTATGTTAGCAAACAAATATAGACAGGCATGCGAAGCTCTCGAAAAAGCCGAACTGGACAAACAAGAGTCGCTAATCAATTTAGGGTATAAATTATCGGCATTAGATTCGGTTCCGAAAGACGTTATGCATTTAGTCTGCCTAAGAAGCGGATTTAATTCTACCAAAAACCAATATGAATTAATCAAACATGAATATGAAAACGCTTTTCTGAAATCACCTATATCCGGCACAGTAGTGAACCTATTTCAGAAACCTTACAGCTTATTGGAAAGCGGACCGTTCTGCTCTATAATAAGCAATAGAAAATTAGAAGTAGAATTTTCGGTCTTAGAAAATGAATTACCCCTGTTAAACCTAAATGACAAAGTCAATATTTATCCTTATGCATTGCCACATATTTCCGCAACAGGAAAAATCACAAATATCAATCCCATCATCGATAAAAACGGAATGGTAAAAGTGAAGGCCTCCGTAAACTACCAACCTAATTTATTTCAAGGAATGAATGTCAAAATCAGCATACTTAGAAATGCCGGCAAACAATGGGTAATACCTAAAACAGCCGTTGTTCTGAGAACAAACAGACCGGTAGTATTTTCGTTGTCCGACGGAAAGGCGGCTTGGCACTATGTATCGATAGGATACCAAAACGCGACATCATACACAATAACCAGTGAAACCCTTCAAGAAAACGACATTATCATTATAACCGGAAATGAGAATCTTGCAGATAGAACACCTGTTACAGTGAAAAATTAAATTTTATTTACACATCAGGCATAAACATTAATTTAAAGAAAATGATAAAATTCTTAATATATCGCCCCATTGCTGTATTCATGTCGTTTCTGGCATGCGTAATCATTGGTGCAATAACATATTTCACTCTCCCGGTTTCTTTGTTGCCGGATATTCCTATTCCGGACATGACCGTGCAAGTATCGATGCCTGATGGTTCTGCCAGAGATTTGGAAAATGCGATCGTAAGCCAATTACGAGGAGAATTAATGCAGGTAGGGAGACTTCAAGAACTAAAAAGCATAGCGAACAATGAAAAAGCAGAAATAAGACTCAGATTCGAACACGGGACCGATATTGATTTGGCTTTTATCGAAGTCAATGAAAAAATTGATGCCGCCATGAACTCGTTACCCCGAAATATTGAAAGACCGCGAGTTACCAAATACAGCGCCACAGACCTTCCCGTTGTATATTTAAACTTGTCTCTGAAAAACGAACAACTGTTTGAAAACAGTACGGAAGAAAAATTTATAAGACTTTCCGAAGTTGCAGAGAATATAATCAAAAGCAGAATAGAACAACTGCCGGAGGTTACAATGGTAGATATTACGGGATTAGTGAGTTCACAAGTACAAATAGAACCGAATACCGCAATGATGAAAATGGCAGGAATAACAACGTCTGACATTGAACTTGCAATAAATAGCCATGGAGGAAGCTCCGGAAACGTAACTATTCGAGAAGGTTATTACGAATATCTGGTAAACTTTTCTTCGTACCTGCGGACGGTCGATGATATAAAAAACATTTTTATAAATAAAGATGGACGAGTTTATCAATTAAAAGATTTTTGCAATGTATCTGTATGCTCGCAAAAGGAAGAGGGTTTTTCATTTGTAAACGGTCGGCAAGCTATTTCATTAGCTGTCATAAAACATGCTTCCGAAAGCATGGATAAAATGAAAAGTTCTTTGCAAGAAACCATAGACTTCTTTAAAACACAATACCCTGAAATAGAATTTTCTATCAACAGAAATCAAACCGATTTATTAGACTATACAATTGAAAATCTAAAACAAAGTTTCTTCTACGGATTTATTCTAATTTTTATAGTAGCATTTCTTTTACTCGGCGATTTAAAATCGCCCATTATCATAGCTATCAGCATGATTACGTCTCTGATAATATGCTTCCAGTTTTTCTATTATATGGGATATTCTTTAAACATTATATCTCTTTCCGGTTTGATTTTGGCTCTCGGCATGATGATTGACAGCTCTATAATTATCACTGAAAATATTTCCCAATATAAAGAAAACGGAACATCAATAGACGAGGCTTGCATTAAAGGAACTTCGGAAGTAATTACTCCGATGTTGAGCTCTACACTGACAACCATTGCGGTGTTTGTTCCCCTTATATTTATGAGCGGTATAGCAGGAGCTTTATTTGTTGACCAAGCATTCTCGGTATCAACAGGATTACTTGTCTCATACTTTACAGGAATCATGCTACTGCCTATTCTTTACAAAGGAATATACAAATTACCCGATTGGGGGAAAAGATGGAATAAATATGTTCAATCACTCCAAAATAGAGTAAACAATTGTCTATACAGAACTTATGACAGACTTATAGAAGTTACTTTTTCTAACAAAAAAATCGTTATTTTATGTTTCATTTTATGCTTCCCTATTTGTGGCTGGTTATTCATAGAAATCCCCAAAACAAAAATGCCGGAAATAAAGCAAGTAGAAATGATTGTAAAAATCGATTGGGGAGAAAACATCCACCTCAATGAAAATAAAAGCAGAATTTTGTCATTATGCGAAGATATACATCCTTATGTATCTGAACACTCTGCATACATAGGAAAACAACAATATATCTTATCTTCTCAGCACCAAATGTCTTTTTCCGAAAGCGAAATCTATTTGAAAGTATCAAATCCGGATGATCTAAAAAAAGTTCAAAGCAAAATAGAAAAACAAATTAAAGAGAATTATCCTCTATCCGTAATTTCTTTCTCTCCTCCTGAAACCATATTTGAAAAAATTTTTACGACAGGAGAAGCAGATTTAATTGCAGAGCTTCAACCTGCTAATGGAATCTATCAACCCGACATTTCGGATATTTACAACATAGAAAAGATTATGGGTAAATTATCTCCCAATAATGTAAAAGGAGTCTCATTTGAAAAAGAATATACCTTAGAATTAGATCAAGAAAGGTTATCTCTATACAGATTGCAACCGGAAAATATCCTTAATCTTCTAAGAACAGCATTACGTGATAACAATATTGGCATATTAAAATCATATCAACAATACCTTCCTATCAAAATTGTCGGAAAAGAAGCGACTATCAACGAAATTCTTCAAACAGAACTTATCGAAACCATTGCGGACTCCGGAGAGAAAAATTGGATTCCGTTATCAACTTTTATAAAAATAGTTCCCGGTGAAAGTATAAAAAACATCACCGCTAAAACAAATGGAGAATATATCCCCATAGAATTTTATGAAGTGAAAAACGTTCCGGCACTAATAAAACAAATAAAAAAGACCATAAACAAACAAGATTTGTGGAATGTCAGTTTTTCCGGATTATTTTTTTCAAATGAAAAAATGCTAACAGAGCTCATTGTTATTTTATTTATTTCCATTTTGCTCATGTACTTTATTCTCGCCGCACAATTTGAGAGTTTTTTACAACCGCTTATCGTATTGGCAGAAATACCCATAGACATCATGTTTGCTCTTCTAACCTTACTTATTTGCGGACACACGCTAAACTTGATGAGTGCAATTGGAATAATCGTTACTTGCGGTATTATCATAAATGACTCTATCTTAAAAATAGATATGATCAACGAATTAAGGAAAAATGGACTTCCGCTAATGGAAGCAATACACACGGCAGGGTATAGAAGATTAAGGGCTATAATCATGACCTCTTTGACAACAATATTGGCATTAATTCCAACATTGTTTTTCCAAGATATCGGTTCTGAAATACAAAAACCATTAGTAATAGCAATGGTTTCATCCATGATTATAGGCACTATTATAAGTTTAAATTTAATTCCTTTAATTTATTGGCTTATTTATCAAAAGCAGAATCAATAAATTAAAATTAAGAATAATTTGTATGAAAAAATTAGGAATAATCATATTAGTATGTCTATGTGTTACATTCAGTAACGCTCAAAAGAAAACTATCACATTATCATTAGAGAGTACCATTGAACTTGCATGCGATAGTTCATTAGAAGCATTCCGCATTCAAAACTCATATTGGATAAGTTCTTGGCAATATACCGTTTACAAAGCGAACCGGTTGCCCAGTTTATTTTTAGAATTAACGCCCGGAGAATATTACAGAAATATCATAAAACGGTACGACTATAATTCTAATATGGACGTATACAGACCGCAACAGTCTTTCGAAGCACGAGGGGGATTATCTATAAACCAAAACTTCGACTGGCTAGGCGGAACGTTTTTTATCAACTCAGATTTAACATACAACCGTAATTTTGGAGATAACACTTATACACAATTTACTTCCGTACCCTTTCGTATCGGATATCAGCAATCTTTAATAGGTTTCAATTCTTTCAAATGGGAAAAAAAAATAGAACCTTTAAAATTTAAAAAGGCAAAAAAACAGCTGATATACGATATCGAAAATATTTCTGCTGTTGCAAGCAATTATTTTTTCCAAATAGCTATGGCGCAAGAAGAATATAATTTAGCATTAGAAAATACAAAAAACATGGATACACTTTACTCTATTGCTCTCGAACGGGCCAAAATTGTAGCCATATCACAAACAGATTTACAGACTCTTAGATTAGACCGGCTAAATGCTTACAATAGTTTAGAAAACGCCAATATCAATTTGAAAAGAGCAAAATTCAATATCGTTTCATATTTAAATATAGACAAAGATGTAGAGGTGTCCATTATATTACCAGATCATCCCAAAACATTTTCAATTCCAATAGAAAAAGCATTAAAAGAAGCACAAAACAATAATCCATCGCTTATAGGATATAAACAAAATATTTTAGAAAATCAACGAACAGTAGACCAAAAACATAAAGAATCTCTATTTAATGCATCTTTTTACGCCAGTATGGGATTCAATCAAGCAGCATCCCGATTTTCCCTCGCTTATCAAGACCTAATGAGACAAGACGTTTTAAGCCTCAAAATAACAGTTCCATTAGTAGACTGGGGAGTTCGGAAAGGAGAGTATAATATGGCTAAAAACAATCTGAATATTGCGGAAATATCAGCAAAACAAGGAGAAGAAAGTTTAGAAGAAGATGTTATGATGACTATTGCCGATTTTGAAATTCAAAAAAAAGGACTTGTCACAACACAATAGGCTATGTCGTTGTCTAACGACATATATGCACAAGAAATGCAGCGGTTCATAATTGGAAAAGCAGACTTAAATACCCTTACCTTAGCACATCAACGAGTACAAAATGCTCGAAAGAACTATATCTCTTCTTTGGCAAATTATTGGAGCAGTTATTTTAAAATACGAAAATTAACTCTTTATGATTTTGAAAATGACCTCCCTTTAAATTATATGATAGAGAATAAAATATTAAACAAATAAATTCTTGTTCGAATATTGAAAACACGTGCCATACATATATCGCCTTTCAGCGTTATCGTCATATTTATAGCGATAGCCCTAATAGGCATGGTATTATTACCCAAATTAACCGTCAAGTTACATCCGGCTCGTTATACTCCACAACTTTCTGTAAGTTTCAGCATGTATGGAAGTTCTGCCCGTGTAGTCGAAGTAGAAGTTACATCTAAATTAGAAGCATTACTCGGAAAAATAAAAGGAGTAAAATCTATTTACTCAGAATCGAGCAATGACAGAGGATACATCAACCTTTCTTTAGACAAGCATAGCTCAATAGAAAAAGTACGTTTAGAGGCATCTTCAATAATAAGGCAGGTTTGGCAACAACTACCCTCTAATACAAGTTATCCAAGCATATCCTTATCCCGTCCTTCGCAAGGTTCCAAAAATTCCGACGTATTTTTGGCTTATGACATTAGTGCACCTATTCAATCTTCTCTTATCCAACAGTGGATAGAAAAAGAGATACGCCCACGTTTATCTTCTATTGACGGAATACGTAAAATACAAATATCAGAAGGCAGACGCATGGAATGGAGCTTGGAATATGATGAAAATAAAATTTCAACCATAGGTATTACAAGCAGAGATATTCAATCTGCCATATACGAATATAATCGTACAACATCCTTAGGTTTAGCTTGGATAAAAAATGAACAGGATAATAGTGAAAAATACGCAAGAATTGCATTTACAACGAATACATCCCCCAAACAAGATAACAGATTTCATCCGGAACATATATATGTTTCAAATTCTGAAGGAAAAAGGTTTCGCTTAGACCAAATAACCAACGTATCTTATCAAGAAGAAAAGCCCACAAGCTATAATAGGATAAACGGTTTAGATTACATAACAATTTCTATAATCGCCGAAGACCAAGCCAATCAGATAGAAGTCGGAAACAAGATAAAACAACTAATCAACAACATCCAACAGAATCTCCCTTCCGGTTATAATATCTATAAAAACTACGATGCAACAACGCAAATAAAAGATGAGCTGAACAATATCTATATCAGAACATTTCTTACAATATTGATTTTATTGATTTTTGTATTTATCACAACATTGAATACAAGATATCTGATAATGATCATATTGAGTTTATTTTTCAACATTGCTATAGCTTTTGTTCTTTATTACTTTCTGAAACTCGAAATACAGTTATATTCCTTAGCAGGTATCACAATATCATTAAGTCTGATAATCGATAATACGATTATTATGGCCGATCATTATAAAAGAAATAGAAACAGAAAAGTTTTTATGGCTATCTTAGCTGCTACTTTGACCACAATAGGAGCTCTATCTATGATTTTTTTCCTTGATGAGGAAACCCGGTTTAACCTTCAAGACTTTTCCATTATAATTATCATCAATCTAACAGTATCCTTATCTATTGCTTTATTTTTAGTACCTGCCCTATCAGAGAAACTTTTATTATACAATCACAAACCGACACCTTTTTTTAAAAATCATATCAAATTACACAAAAAACTCGTTCTTCTTTTTAATCGACTATACGATAATCAGATCAGAATTTCTTTGCGTTTCAGAACAATTCTATTTTTGATAGTAATTCTCATTTTCGGATTGCCAACGTTTATGCTACCTGAGCACATAGAAAAAGATGGATGGGCTGCTCATCAATATAACAAAATTTTCTCATCTCGAAATTTTAAAGAAGATTACAGGCCTATTATAGATAAACTATTGGGAGGATATTTAAGACTTTTCGCGCAAAAAGTTTCAAATGGAGAATACTATACACACGAAAAAAATATACAACTTGACGTATCCGCTAAGTTTTCAAAAAAAATGGATATTTCACATACGAATTTTACCATTTATCAAATGGAAAATCACATCAGTAAATACAAAAACAAAATAAAAAGATTTACAACAATCATACCAAATTCACAAGCGGCTTATATACAAATACAGTTTCCCGATTCTGTAAAACGCACTTTTTTCCCGCTTCAATTAAAATTTGAGTTAATATCCATTGCCCGCCATTTAGGTGGATGCAGTTGGACGATTTCCGGTATTGACAACAATACTTTCAGCAACGAGATTTTTGAAAAAAACGGTGATTTGCGCATATCTCTTTCCGGATATAATTATGACGACCTGTTTCAACACGCATTACGATTAAAAGACTCATTGCTAAATTACAGAAGAATTCCTGAAGTAGTTATTAACTCACGACTCTCTTTTAGAAAAGAGGATAATGAGATATTTTCTTTTAACTTTAACCATGAGAAAATGGAAAAGTATCAAATCTCCTCTCGAGAATTCTATAATATTATCAGTTCTAATTTAGTAAAAGACTTACAATGTGGCGTTATACAGAATAAAAATAAAACAGAAAACATCAAAATATCCTCTGTTCAAAGCAAGACGTTAGATAGGTGGAATATAGAAAATATATCTTTCCCTTTAAAAAACAAGAATTACAAACTCTCAGAATTCACAACTTTAACAAAACAACAGATTCCACAAAATATCGTGAAGGAAAACCAACAATATAAACTTTTTCTACAATATAATTTTCTCGGACCAGAGCACCAAGGGCAAAGAATACTCCATAAAGAATTGCAAAAATTTAAAGAGACATTACCTCTTGGATATACAGCAGAAGATGCAAATCAGAGATACCATTTTTTAGAAAAAAACAATCCGTATTTATTACTGGGAATAATTATTCTGATTCTATTTTTTATGACATCAATTCTATTTAACTCTCTTACACAACCTATTGCAATATTATTTATCATTCCCATTTCATACATAGGGATATTTATAACATTTTACCATTTCAATCTCAAATTTGATCAAGGTGGTTTCGCTTCCTTTATTTTACTCTGCGGGACTACCGTAAATGCAAGTATTTACATAGTCAATGAATACAACCGATTAATTAAAAAATTTCCTCACAAGGATAAACTAAATCTATATGTAAAGGCTTGGAATCATAAAATCATTCCTATCTTACTAACTATATTATCTACATTATTAGGATTCCTTCCATTCATTATCGGATTAGAAAAAGAAAATTTCTGGTTTCCGTTAGCAGCCGGCACAACAGGAGGACTACTTATGTCTTTAATTGGCATTTATTTCTTCCTTCCTCTACTGCTTTTTGGAAAGAAACAAAAAAGAACGACATAATTCTTCACGGCTTTCTGCTACTTTTATTGTCTAAAAATTATAGTACAAGCATCTCAGACAGCTATAGGCTTTCGTTAATTTCAGATAGCCTGTCCTCACTTCTTTCGCCATTTCTTTATGAACGTCTAATTACACATGGTTGAGCTATGATATTTTCTACTCCTTATACTATTATCGTAAACACTGTAAACTATGGTATTCCTAATTTAAGTTTTAGGGATACTGTTTATTTCAGGCAATGAGTTCTTTTAGTTTGCTCTGAGGCTATTTGATTGATTTGACAAAAGCAAGATATATTTCAGAGCCATACTCAGTTGTTAGAAATACTTTTGGAAGCCTTGTTATTTTATTTTGGGTTTAGCCGTTACAGGCGTAAAAGAATTGGCCTTTATTTTATAATTAGACTGACGATAATATTGTTTGGTCGTTGTGTAAGGGAGTTTTATTTGTGTATTTTTAAACGGTTTATAATAACGGGACGGACTGTATCTTAACCAATGAGCAGTCATATCGCCTCGTTTCTCTTTCTTGTAATATTTTGGAGAACAAGAAGAAAATCCTATAAATAAGGTTATTAGCCAAATTAAACTAAGATATTTAGAGACTGTTTTTTCCATAGATATTATTTTTCATTTATCCCCGCTTGAAAAAATATCGGTTCTTTTCGCTTTTTCATAGTCCGATACAGTATCGGGGCAAAGGGTGTTTGATAGCTTCTGGCAGTCTGTGGACAACCTTTAACGCATGCACAACACTTTATACACAATTCAGGATTTGAAAACGACGGCTGACGAATGTCAATGGCTCCTGTGGGACATATTTGAGCACATACGCCGCAATCTGTACATTTTTCCAGATCGGTATTTGGCGCCAGAGATAATGGAGCATGTTTAATTTTTAACGCAACTATTACAGAAGCGAAAAAGCGTAACATGGCAAAATCATTCGCTGGCGATTTTAACTTATTTGGATTGATAGGTTGAACAACATCAATAGACGGACATGTTTGTAAAAACGACAATATTTTTTGCCCTATTTGCACAGCTGTATTTTCGTCTTTGCCGTCGGGACGTCCATTTGCTATCGGGTACAGATCGCTACTATATGAATGTTCACCGATAAAGGCCACTGCCGCTATGGGTATAAATCCGTGTTCCACACACCAAGAGTTCAATTCAGACAAAGTATTTCCATAACTTCTGTTTCCATATACAGCTATAATAATGGCAGGCGTATTTTCTCCCGAAAAATGGTGAAGCCGTTCAATTGCCGTAGGAGCGATATGCCCTCCGTAAACCGGAACAGCAATAATAGCCAATTCATGGCTTTTTATAACCTCTTTATCAGGAATACCAACAGTTAGGTCAATATCTCGTTTTAGTATGTCCTCAAAATCTCGACTAACGGCATGAGCTATTTTTCGAGATGTTTTTGTTGGAGAAAAATATATATGGCAAACAGACTCTATCTTCATAATTTATAGCAATTTTATTCTTTTTGTAATGTAAATTTCCAAATACAATTGCAACTGCTATCCGTTACGTCCGGATGACAACTGACTGCTTCTGTTTTAAATCGGTTATCTATGGTTTTTGCAAAATAGGTATATTCTATCAATCCGACAGGTTTACACGGATGATAGGTCATGCCTTTTCGTTTTCGTGCATCTTGCACACGGCAAGTAATTACTTTATAAATTATCGTATCATCGCTCTCTTGTACTATACAATCCTTGCTCAATAAAGCGTAAAAACGAAACGATAACGCTTTTTTCAGTCCCTCCACCCCTGCCTGTTCCGGCAATCCGAGAAACGATTTTATCCGTCGAGCTTCTATCTCCGTATAACGTCTCCATGCGTTGGCATCGTGTTCTAACGCTTCGGCTATTCCATATTTATTTTCTATCGACTGAAACCAAAGGCCGTCTAACGCTAACCAATTTTTAGCGTATATGCTGCATAGCTTTATTAATTGCTCTTTTGAAAGGTTTTGAATAAGTTCCATAAATTTATAACGTTTCTGTTTCTCTTAACCATGCTGTTGCAGAGGCATCGCTCGGCATTCTCCAATCTCCGCGAGGAGATAGACTAATAGACCCGACTTTGGGTCCATCGGGTAATGCCGACCTTTTGAATTGTTGGGAGAAAAATCTTCGGAAAAATATCTTCAACCATTTCTTTATTGTTTCTCGGTCGTACATTCCCTCAAAAGCCAAACAGGCTAAAAGAAAAATCTTAGTCGGGCGGAAACCGAAACGAATAAAATAATAGAGGAAAAAGTCGTGCAGCTCGTATGGGCCGACCAAATCTTCCGTTTTTTGAGCTATTTGTCCGTTTTCATCAGCAGGTAAAAGTTCCGGGCTAATAGGTGTATCTATAATATCGAGCAGGTATTTACGGGCGGAATCGTCTCCCTTTTGATTGGCTACCCATTTTACAAGATATCGTACTAATGTTTTAGGAATACTGCTGTTTACTCCATACATAGACATGTGATCTCCGTTATATGTCGCCCAGCCAAGAGCCAATTCCGACAAATCTCCAGTACCTATTACCAATCCGTTTATCCGGTTAGCCACATCCATTAATATCTGAGTACGTTCACGCGCTTGGGTGTTTTCGTACGCTGCACCTCTATCATCGGCATTTAATCCTATATCTTTAAAGTGTTGCAGGCAAGCCGGTACGATAGATATTTCTTTCGTAGCGATACCGAGTGCCGCCATTAAATTAAGAGCGTTTTGATAAGTGCGATCGGTTGTTCCGAATCCCGGCATGGTAATACCTAATATTTGTCGACGCGGAATTCTCAATTTATCAAAAGCCTTTACGCACACTAATAAAGCCAATGTAGAATCTAACCCTCCTGATATGCCAATAACAGCCGTTTGTGCGTGCGTGTGCAGCAGCCTCTGCGCAAGTCCGTTTATCTGAATATTGAATATTTCGTTACACCGTTCATCCATTAATTTTTCATTTGAGGGGATGAATGGATAGGCATCTATTTTTCTGTCGAATGTCTTTTTTTCGGTAGAAAGAAATTCCGATATTACAACTCTTCGGAATACATTTTCTTTTTTCTCGCTTCTTGTAAATGTATTTTCTTTTCTTCGAAGAGAATCCATCCGTTCTATATCTACATCGCACAATGTAAGTTGCGGGTCAAAAGAGAATCGTTCCGACTCTTTTAACACAATACCGTTTTCTGCTATGATACCATTTCCGGTAAATACCAAGTCGGTTGTAGACTCGCCGAATCCTGCCGATACATATAAATAAGCAGACATAGTACGAGCCGATTGCTGACTGATAAGCGAACGTAAATAATCGTGTTTCCCGGCCATTTCATTACTAGCCGAAATGTTTACAAGAAGGGTTGCCCCATGTAAAGCATGTTCTGTTGATGGAGGTATAGGAACCCATAAATCTTCACAAATCTCTATTCCAAAACATACAGATTTATTTTCAAAGAGCAGATCTGTTCCGAAAGGAACAGATTCTCCGCCAAAATCAATTTCCTGTGTCGGACAATCCGCACCCGAAACAAACCAACGCATTTCGTAAAATTCATTGTAGTTGGGCAGATACGTTTTCGGTACAATGCCGTATATCTTTCCGTTTCCAAAAACAACGGCGGTATTATATAATCTATTATGTACAGATAGCGGCAGACCGGCAATACAGAGTATAGGCAGGCTCGAAGTTTGTTTTACAAGCGATTGCAGCGCATCGGCCGCATTATCGAGCAGTAACTGTTGGCTGAATAAGTCTCCACTTGTATATCCAGTAAACGACAACTCGGGAAAAGCAACAATATCGGCTCCTTTTCGCGAGGCTTCGTTTATCAAAACAAACATTTGTTCAACATTATATTGGCAGTCGGCTATTCGTACAGAAGGTACGGCTGCTGCAACTTTAATAAAACCGGGTATTGTCATTGCAAATTATTTTATAACGATTCAAAAATAACCAAAATCGGTGGAAAATAACCCAAACAAGCTTATTTTTCTATCCATAGACAACTAAAATAAGGTATATTTGCACCTTAATGAAAAAACAATCAGAAAAAATCGTGCAAAATTCAGAAATTCATCCATTGGAGCCTTTTATTCCTAATGGAGCGAAAGTATTGATGTTGGGCAGTTTCCCGCCTAAACGGGAGAAATGGTCGATGGAGTTCTATTACCCTAATTGGCAAAATGATATGTGGCGTATTTTCGGAATCGTTTTTTTCAACGATAAAAACTTTTTTGTAGAACCCAGGCAAAAAAAATTTCGAGAAGAGGCTATCCGTCAATTCTTAATTGAGAAAAAAATAGCCGTTAGCGATACGGCGCGAGAGGTAGTTCGCCTTCAAGATAACGCATCCGATAAGTATTTGAATATAGTCGCTCCGGTCGATTTATCTCAATTACTAAGGCAAATTCCAATGTGCAGAGCTATTCTTACTACCGGGCAAAAGGCTTGCGAAACAGCTGCCAGTTTATTAGGAGCGGCTGTTCCGGGCGTAGGACAGCATTCTTCTTGTATTTTCGAACAACATCAAATTGTACTTTATCGTATGCCATCTTCTTCACGTGCTTATCCGTTGGCATTAGATAAAAAAGCGGAGATATACTGTCAAATGTTTACAGAATTGGATTTATTATAATCTCTCCTTAAAAAGCGGTAAGCGATAAAACTTTTTACCGACGCATCTGTTTATTCTTTACGTATAGAATAAACCGGAGAATTATATGAATCATTTAATAGTATATGCTCATCCTAATACAAAGAGTTTTTGCCATGCTTTAATGCAACGAGTGGCCACATCATATAGGATGCAAGGTGGAGATGTCGTCATCTCCGACTTATATGCCATGTCATTTAATCCTGTATTATCGGATGTCGATTTAGCCATAACAGGTTGGGAACCGTATGGTAGTGAAGTACGAACGGAACAAGATAAAATAAGCCGAGCCGATGTAATTACATTCATAGCTCCTGTCTGGTGGAACGGGTTACCGGCTATATTAAAAGGATATTTCGACAGGATATTTAAAAAGGGATTTGCTTACGGCGATATCAACGGACGAATGCAAGGTTTACTTACAGATAAAAAATTTTTATTTATCCTCACCACTGGCGAACAAGAATCTGTTTTACGTACAAAAGGCACATTAGATGCTATAACTCGCTTGATAGATGACGGCATCTCTCATTTCTGCGGAGTATCTCAAAGTGAGGTCTACTTTTTATGCGGTATTCCGACATTATCTGATTCTGAAAGAAAAAATATTTTAGAAGAGGTGGGTATATTGGCACGTTCATTCGCTTATGAGGAAGAACAACCTTATTATTTTTAAATGAAAGTTTTTATTTTGATGATATAAATTATTGCAGATGAAATAAAAATAATTACATTTGCAAGCGTTTCCGTGCACGTGCACGGATAAAGTGCTAAATATAAAATCTATTGAAATAATGAGAAAAACGTTTTTATTGTTACTGACTGTAATGTTAGTGGCAAATTCGTATGCAGAAGAAAAATGGACATCTCTTTTTAACGGTAAAAACCTAAAAGGATGGAAAGTGTTGAACGGCACTGCGGAATTTAAAGTGATTAATGGTGTGATTGTAGGTACAACAAAAAGCAATACACCAAATACTTTTTTAGCGACAACCAAATCTTACGGAGACTTCATTTTAGAGTTGGAATTTATGGTCGATAACGGTCTAAATTCCGGAATACAATTTAGAAGCAACTCGTTAAAGACATATAATAAAGGGGTTGTACATGGATACCAATTCGAAATCGATCCGAGCGATCGAGCTTGGACGGGAGGTATATACGACGAGCAACGTCGCGGCTGGTTATATGATTTAGAAAATAATCCCACAGCTAAAACGGCATATAAACCGGCAGAGTGGAATAAAGTCAGAATAGAGGCGATAGGAAACAATATCCGCACTTATGTAAATGGTATTCCCTGTGCCGATATAGTGGATGAAACTACGGCAACCGGTTTTATAGCTTTACAGGTGCATGGAATCGGCGCAAACGGTAAAGAAGGACAAAATGTACGGTTTAAAAATATCCGTATCATGACAGATGATTTATTAGCCAATTCTTGGAATACTCCGGATAAAATCATTCCCCAATTGAACTTGATGGATAATAAGTTGACGGAA
>JAFUKV010000095.1 GCA_017467745.1 Bacteroidaceae bacterium
CGCTCTATGGTAGTAAAAGAAGCCATTTCCCGATAAACCGGGTTCAAATACAGAAAAGGGTGTCGATCGACACCCTTTTTTATTGCATTGCAAAATCCCAAAGACCTTTTTAAACCGAAATTCTCAGTTTTAGAATTTTATATCCACTCCACCCATTACAATAGCGCCGGGCATAGGATAACCTTCATTTATCGTATAACGGGTATCCGTCAAATTCTCGCCTTTCACAAACAGCGTATAACTATTCCGGTCGTTACCCAGCCTATACGAAACCCGAGCATTCAGCAACGCATAATTTTCCGTCCCCGAATTTTCAGCAGTATTCAGATACAGCCCCGAAATAGACTGCACGTTCAAGTTCACGCTGAATCGTCCCGGCGAATAAACGCCCTCTACAAACACCTTGTGTTTGGGAGCGGCTATTAACTTTTTATTCGTATGCAGATAACTGTAATTCGTTGAGAACTGCAAATCGCGCATTACCCGATAAGTAGCGTCAAACTCTATACCCTTATTGTAAAACTTACCTATATTCATCAATTGGCGTCCGCCTTCGGGAACCGATTGCAATTGAATCATATCTTTCCCGTCTATATAGAAAGCCGTTAGCTCGGCATGAAGTTGCCCGTCTAAAAAGTCCTGACCTACCGACACCTCATAATTCAGCATATTTTCCGGTTTCAAATCGGGGTTAGCTTTCGAATAAGGCAGATACGAGATATACAATTCCCGTATTGTCGGGCTGCGAAAACCTTTCGACAAAGAAGCCTTAATCGTATTTCCTTCAAAAGGTTGGAGCGTAAAACCCGCCTGCGGAACCCACTCGCTGCCATAACTGCTGCTATGTTCATAACGCAGGCCGGCGTTAAGCGTGAGCATCTGCCAAAGTTTTTGTTGCATAATGGCGTAACCGGCTATTTCGTGTACAGATTTATCCACTTCATCCCTGTTTTCTTGCGCAAAATAGTCATACCAACTTTCGCCGCCCCAATTTTTATAATCCACGCCGGCGGTAAACTCGTTACCTTCAATCAATCGGAACGATTGGTACAACAATGCGCCGTAATTATGGTCTTTCGAGCGGAAAAAATATTCACGGGGAGCAGAATCGGCTGTATAGCCGTCGTTTATCTTATGATTTCCCCAGTTATAAAACAGGCGTAAACCGCCGTTACTTTTCTCGAACTTATTTTCTAACGCCAGCGATGCCGTACCGCGCCATATCCGCATCCAATTATCAAACATCGGAGCGGTAACCGTACCGGGATTGTGCGTATCGTAATACGCCACACTTGCATCGGCAGTAGCGTTCAGGCGATCGGTCAATTCATATCCCAGCTTGGCAAACCCGTTTGTAATATTAAACTCCGAGTTATCCCGATGCCCGTCCGTCCTATCGTGATTCAACGAAAAAAAGCTATTGAATTTTCCTTTTCTCACACCATTGTTAAACATATACTTTTGCGTGTTGTACGAACCGTACATGATACGCGCGTGCGACGTTATCCCTTCCCTATGCTGACTGCGGGTTATCAGGTTTACCACGCCGCCCATAGCGTTAGAGCCGTACAGCAACGATCCGGGTCCACGTATCACCTCTACCCTGTCTATATCAGAAGCCACATACGTATCGGGCAGACTATGGCCGAATACTCCCGCCCATTGCGGTTGTCCGTCGAACAACATCAACACTTTATTTCCTTGTCCCACGCCACGTATATTGACTGTTCCGGCAGAGCCGGACGACACGCCGAAACCCGTTACGCCTTTCTGCGTCAGAAACAATCCCGGCACACGTTGCGACAGCACAGGCAACAACGCCGATTCGCTGCTCTCCTCTATCTGCCGCCGGTTAATCACCGATATCGTAAGCGGTACATCGTTTTTATTTATTTGTGTTCTGTTAGCCGTTACCACCACCTCTTTCAGCAAAGGGGCGATGCTATCGCCGGGCAATTTCTCGGAAACCGCCGCCAACGACACGGACAAAAATAACAAAACAATAAACCAAATTTTTTTCATACATCAATATATTAGTTCATAATAATACGCTGCAAAGTAACACATTTTTTATTATTCGTGTTACTATATAACCAAAAAAAATCGGGATTTTTTCAATCAGCCCGACTCATCAGCAATTTTCCGTGCTTTATTCCCCGTATGGCAATCAGTTTGTCTGACAATTCCGTCAACCTGTGGGCTTCGCCCGTAACCGTAGCGACATGCAGGCAAAAACTGTCGTTCAGGTAATACTGCGAAGACGAGAGCATAACATCCTGATAACTCTGTTGAATATCTACGATTTTAGCGGCTATATCTTTCTTATTCTGGTCGTACATGATAATAATAGTACCGGCCACAATATGATTACACTGCCACTTGGTTTCGGCGAGATTTTTCTCGACCAAAAACCTAATAGCCTGCGAACGGTTAGAAAACCCGTTCGTACCGACAAATCGGTCTAACGCCTCTAACAAATTATCTTCCAGCGATACGCCGAACCGCTTCAACGCCATACTTGCTCCGTTTTAATATTCTGTAAAACAAAAATAGGTTATTTTAGTTTAAGAAACAGTTCTATTGCTTTCCGTATTATGTTATATTAACACAGCGTTACTTTTTCAAGTAATAAGGTTCGGTATGGATACTTACTTGCGTAGACTCTCCGAAACGCCGGCGTAAAGCATTTTCTACTTCCGTAGCAATGTCGTGCGATTTAACAAACGAAATTTCCGGGTCTAACTTTACATGCACGTCTATTACATACGATAGGCCGTTCTTTCGGGTTTTCAGGCGATGAAACGTTTTTACGCCCTCTACGCCGATTATGCAATTCGCTATTTCAATCTCCACATCTCTGGGAAGAGCCTTTTCCAGCAACTCGTCTATGCTGGGGCGACCCAGCTCTATCGCCATCTTCACAATAAGCACGCTCACCGCAATAGCCGCCAACGGATCTAAAATACGCCACTCGTCGCCCAAATACATGGCGCCGGCAATGCCCAACATCGTACCGACAGAAGAAAACGCGTCCGAACGATGATGCCAACCGTTAGCCACTACCGTCGGGCTGTTTATAGCCTTGCCCTCCCGTATAGTATATTGAAACAAAATCTCCTTCGCTACAATAGACACGACCGCCGCCGCTAACGCTATCGCGCCCGGTCTTTCTATCGCTACGCCCATAACGGAAAGATATATTTTATGACACCCCGCATATAAAATACCTATACCCACTATCAATAACGCCAAACTTATCAGCATCGTGGCGAAAGTCTCGAACTTGCCATGCCCGTACTGATGGGTATCATCGCTCGCTTTCCCCGACATGTCCACAAAAAACAACACAATCATATCGGTAATAAAATCTGACAAAGAGTGTACTCCGTCCGCCAACATCGCCCCGCTGCGCCCCGCAACGCCGGCAACTATTTTTCCGGCAGAAAGCGCCAGATTTACAAAAAAGCCAATCCACGTTATCTTTTTTGCCCTATGGGCACGTTCTTTTATATCCATACGCCATAATTAAGGAGAAGCGACTAAATTAAGCAGAAATTTTTATTTACTCTTGCTTTTAACGCCGAAAAAAACATTATCCCTTTAAATACGCCGCAAATACAAGCGCGTCCCTGCCCGAAAATAAAGAAAGCTATCCCGTTACCGGGATAGCCCATTTCTGTGTGAAATTTAAATGGAAGATTGGCCTGTAATTTTGATTTCGATCAGTTCAGAGCCGGCCTGATAACAATATCGCAACAAGCCTGCCCCGCAGCAGAGCGGTCTGCTTGCCCATCTCTACCCCACACAGAAACAACCGTTTGTAAAGTCGTCGTTTCGTTTCAGGTAAAAATCACGGCAAAGTAACCAACTCAATACAACAATACGATAAAAGATACATCTGAAAGAAGGGAATGTTTTTCAAACACCAGCCCGCATCGTGCCGGCTCTTAACCTTAGATAAAGGCATAAAAAGAGGGGACGCAGAAACTGAAACTTACACCTCTGGGAACCGCAAAGAACCTCGACCAATAAGTTCAGCCCCACGCCCCCTTTACCTTAATATATATCGAAGCATATCCATATTACAACGGATACACATATAACATATACATGCAGTAAAGGGTTTTCTGCGTAGAACCTTTCGCTACCATTGGTCTTAATTTTGCGGTTTTAGAGATAAGTAGCTACAATATGTTCGCAAAAAACAGATTCTCTAAGAATCTCCCTTGCTACAAATATACATTATTTAATAATATGTCTGCTTATAACACTGACCATAAAATTTTATTATTAAAAAACTTTCAATTGTAACAACCCGTTATAAACAACGGCCGTTAGGCAAATATAAGATGTTTATTATTCTTACGCAATGTTTTTCTGCAAAATTTGCGTTTTGGGCATAATAAACGCATTTCGATGCACTATTTCTTTCGTTTTTCCTTACCGATAAACATCTTTTCCCCTTTTTGAAAAAGCGGAACCAAAAACTTTTATGTACGACGCTACACCGGAAATTATACTATGAAAAGAAAGAAATATTTTCAAACGTACGGCCGGTATCGCACCAATCAACCGTTTTTTGAAAAAGACATAAAAGAAAGGCGCAGAAACCGAGACTTACACCTCCGGGAACCGCAAAGAACCTCGACAGATAAGTTCAGCCCCACGCCCTTTTTCCTTAATATACAATTGTATAAAGGGGATTGTATAGAATCTTTCACTACTTCTGTTTGCTTTTAGCGGTTTTAGAGGTAAGTAGCTACAATATGTTCGCAAAAAACAGATTCTCTAAGAATCTCCCTTGCTACAAATATACATTATTTAATAATATGTCTGTCTATAACTGACCATAAAATTCTTATTATTAAAAAACTTTCAATTGTAACAACCCGTTATAAACGGCTATTGGGTAAATATAAGATGTTTATTATTCTTACGCAATGTTTTCCTGCAAAATTTTCATTTTGGGCATAATAAACGCATTTCGATGCACTATTTCTTTCGCTTTTTCTTACCGATAAACATCTTTTCCCCTTTTTTGAAAAAAGCGGAGCCAAGAACTTTTGTGTACGGCGCTGTTTTCAAAAAAAGAGGCAAAATAAATCCGATAAACTCCGCACCAATCAAACATCTGCCAACACAAAAACGTTATGTCTAAAAAACTATTATGACAGAATTATTTACCATTACCTATACCCAACCCTCAAACAACAATACGGCTACCCTAAAAAGACAATGCGAAGCGTCGACTCTGGGAGAAGGATTGAAAGATATTTGCCTGTATCTGCGAAACACACCCCACAGCGTACAGCCCATACCTTCGGGCGAAGCCGTGCTCTCTATCATCTGGCAAAAAGATGCTTCGGCAAACGACTACAAATGGATGACGGCCGAAGATATGAAACAGAAAATAGAAACAATGAAAAGCATACTGCTGCAAGCGAACAACATAGATTATCGCGCGCATGTAAACAATTTCATTATAAACGACCTGATACAGCAAATGGACAATATCCTGCTCTCCTTGTCTGAAAACGGCAAGCCAACCACAATAAAACAATACAAATCTCAAATCAAATACATCTTTAACAAGATAAGCGCCAGACTATTGCCGCAAAACAACCTGACAGTCGATTTCAGAGGATTCGTGCCCACCCAGATACAAGAAATCATGTCTACTCTGTACAAACAGATACCGGACTCGGACAAAAAGAAGTTCAAATACAAAATAGATTTCGATTCGCTCACGGCAGAACCCAAATAGGCGGGAAACATCGGAATGTATAATTTGGAAAGGAACGCCGTTTAAGAGCCGGTTTTCCTTAAAACGGGCGAAGCGAACCGAGAAAGCCGTTCTCCCATTTTTCATTTTCCATATTGTCGTTTGTACAAGAATAGAAACTCAACAAAACTCATGCCTTACGCCATTGCACATCTGCTTGATTATTGATAATATTCGGATATTCCGACATTGTGCTCCGACAGATTGGCACGAGTATCTCTCAAATACTTATACATATACTCAGGCAACCCCCGCAGCGTATCTACCTGCGTTGCAGAGCGCAAGATAAACGGCTGCCGCGAACCCTTTACCGGACGTTGTACCGTTACCAACGAATAAGCAACGGAATCTATCTTTACCCGCATCCCGTCACGACCGAGAACGACTTTCAGCATAGCCCCTCCGGTAGTATGGGATATTTGCATATTAGATATAAAATTTCCCAACGAATAAGCCACCAACGACTTCGGCCTACCCGCCTCGTCATACCGCACCTCCATAGGTTGCACCACATGCGGATGCGCGCCTACCACCCAATCGACACCCGCCTCTATCAACTTATCGGCAAGCTCTTTTTGCTTTTGGTTGGCAGTAATTATATACTCCTCGCCCCAATGTACGCAGGCAACAATCACCTCTGCCCGGCACTCGCGCGCCAGCTTTACATCGGCAAGCATCTGTTCTTCATCGAGCATATTCATGCACAACGGCGACGGAACAGCATGCCCGTTCGTACCGTACGTATAGTTAAGAAAAGCGATACGAAAGCCATTGACAGACACTAAACGAGGGTAACGCCGCTCTTTCTCCTCCTTGTCGCGATACGCTCCGGCATAAAGAATCTTCATACTGTCGAGCCGCGTCAGCGTCCGCAGAAATCCTTTTGCACCCCTATCCATCGTATGGTTGTTAGCCAACAGAAACAAGTCGAACCCCGCATCTTTCAGCGCAAGCGCAAACTCATCGGGCGAACTGAACGCCGGATACCCCGTATAAGGCTCTCCGCCCATCGGAACTTCAAAATTAACCACCGCATAATCGGCAGCCTCTATCTCCTTCTTAATATAATAGAAACAAGAATCGTAACAAAACGAGCCGTCGTCCTGCCGAGCGCTCTCTATCTGGGCAAGATGCTGCATAGCGTCGCCAGCAAACAAAATGGTAGCCGTAGCCGCTTGTTGCGCAAACAAACGGCTGCACGCCACTATCATAAATAATATGATGATTCCGGCTTTATACATCTATCTTCCCTCGAAAAAAACACCAGAGTTACAGTTATCGGTAAATAGCTTTTTTACCGGCCAGCAAAGTATTTTTCATCAACGACACGATAGTCATAGGTCCTACCCCTCCGGGAACAGGCGTTATGTACGAGCACTTCGGCGCCACTTCGTCGAACTTGACATCACCCGTCAGTTTAAAGCCCGACTTCGTTTTGTCAGACGGAACACGGGTAGTACCCACATCGACAACCACAACACCCTCTTTTACCATATCGCCCTTTAAAAATTCGGGAACGCCCAACGCCGCAATAATAATATCCGCCTGCAAGCACATCTCTTTCAAGTTAGACGAACGGCTATGGCACACCGTTACCGTCGCATCGCCCGGATTGGCTTTTTGCATCATAAGCGTGGCAACCGGCTTGCCTACTATATTACTGCGCCCCAAAACAACGCAATGTTTTCCGCGCGTCTCAATATCGTAACGTTTCAACAACTCCATGATTCCCGCCGGAGTAGCCGATACGAAACACGGCAACCCGATAGACATGCGCCCCACGTTAATGGGATGAAAACCGTCTACATCTTTCCGATAGTCGATAGCCTCTATAACCTTCTGCTCTGAAATATGCTTGGGCAAAGGCAACTGAACGATAAACCCGTCTATATCGGCATCGTTATTCAGTTCATCCACTTTCCGCAGCAACTCGGCCTCCGTAACATCGCTTTCAAAACGAACCAACGTCGAGCGAAAACCGCACTGCTCGCAAGCCTTCACCTTATGAGCTACGTATGTCTCGCTACCGCCATCGTGCCCTACCAAAACCGCAGCCAAATGAGGAATTTTTCCTCCGGCGGCTTTTATCTGTTCTACCTCTTCGGCAATCTCTCGCTTTATTTGGTCGGCAATAGCCTTTCCGTCTATCAACTGCATATCGATTTTCGTTTAATTTATGAACATTATCTTCTTCGCAAATTATTCATCAGGCGAGCCGGATTCTTGGCTTGCGTAACCATACGCATCATTTTGCGGGTATCTTCAAACTGTTTCAACAAACGGTTTACGTCCTGAATACTCGTGCCGCTGCCTTTGGCTATACGCTGCTTGCGGCTGCCGTTCAATATCTCGGGGTGCGAACGTTCTTTCGGCGTCATAGAATAGATAATGGCCTCGATACCTTTAAAAGCGTTATCGTCCAAATCTATATCCTTAATAGCTTTGCCCACACCGGGTATCATAGATGCCAAATCTTTCAGATTACCCATTTTTTTAATTTGCTGTATCTGACTGATAAAGTCGTTGAAATCGAACTGATTTTTGGCAATTCGTTTTTGAAGACGTTTAGCTTCCTCCTCGTTGTATTGCTCCTGAGCACGTTCTACCAACGAAACAATATCGCCCATACCCAAAATACGGTCGGCCATACGTGCGGGGTGAAAAACATCGAGCGCTTCCATCTTCTCGCCCGTACCCACAAACTTAATAGGCTTATCTACCACCGAACGGATTGACAATGCGGCCCCGCCTCGTGTATCCCCGTCGAGCTTCGTCAACACCACGCCGTCGAAGTCTAACCGGTCGTTAAACTCCTTAGCCGTATTAACAGCGTCCTGACCTGTCATAGCATCTACTACAAACAAGATTTCCGACGGATTGATAGCATCTTTAATAGCTTTGATTTCGGTCATCATCTGTTCATCCACAGCCAGACGACCTGCCGTATCGACAATAACCAAATCATTACCGTTCTGTTTTGCGAATTTAATAGCATTCCGGGCTATATCCACCGGATTTTTACTGTCCGGTTCCGTATAAACGGGGACATCTATCTGCTCGCCCAGCACTTTCAACTGCTCTATTGCAGCCGGACGATACACATCGCAAGCTACCAGCAAAGGACGTTTCGCCCGCTTGCTCTTCAACATCTTGGCCAACTTGCCGGAGAACGTTGTCTTACCGGAACCCTGCAACCCCGACATTAATATAATAGCCGGAGAACCCGTCAGATTAATATCTACCGCTTCGCCTCCCATCAACAGGGCTAATTCGTCGTGTACCACCTTTACCATCAACTGTCCCGGCTTAACGGCGGTAAGCACATTCATACCCAAAGCCTTCGCCTTAACGGTATCGGTAAATTGTTTTGCCACTTTGTAGTTTACGTCGGCATCCAACAATGCGCGGCGTACATCTTTAAGGGTTTCAGCTACGTTGATGTCCGTAATTTTACCCTCGCCTTTCAGTATCTTAAAAGAGCGTTCTAATCTTTCGCTTAGGTTCTCAAACATATCTTATTGATTTTATTTTTCTTTCAACACTTTATCTACGACATATTCGTATAGCAGGCAAAAATACAAAAATTTTCTGATACCGTTATCCCTAAACAATGTAAGTTCAAGAAATACCGAACCATAAATCAAAATCTAAAATATTCATTGGCTTATCTCTAATTCATTCGATATATTACAACAAGATTCGCCGCCACCATAAGACAAGAACTTGCAGCAACAGGATTAACTACCGTAGAGTTTGCAGATCGTCTTCAAGTATTATTGGAATGAATATTACAACCTTTTCAGCTTGCAAAGTAGAATGTACCAATGACCAACTGTTCCCCTAATTCAGGTCAAATTGATCTTTCTATCTGTGTACTTAAAAATCAATTCCTTTCAAAAACTATATATCATTCTGTTCGAGATAACCCAGCCTTAGTCTAATAAATGAATTTACCCTCTATTATCTAAAATTCTGCGATGTACAATTAAAGACGTTAGGAGAGGATTACCTGTGTGTAATCTCAAAGGGCTGATACATATTTCCTTAAAGGCTATGAATGGGCGTATAATGTTGTTTAGGAGATGTCTGGGATAGTCTGTTTTTAGGGTTGGATTGTGTTTGGAAAATATGGGGATATGGTTGTGTTGGTTTGTTATTGTGAGTATATTGGTGCTGGGTGTTGTTATGATATGGTATGTTGGGGTTGTTGTTTTTGTGTGGTGGGTATGAGGGTGTGTGGGGGTATTAAATAAACAACGCCGGAGGGGTGTTTGTTCCTTCCGGCGTTTGAGGGGGGCGGCTACCTACTCTTCCACGTGTGTAGTACCATCGGCGTGGACGGGTTTAACTGC
>JAFUKV010000096.1 GCA_017467745.1 Bacteroidaceae bacterium
TTCATCATCCTACACAAAACATTAATTATTTTCTACGTACTTCTCTTATAAAGAGAAGTACTATATCGGTGCAGAACTACGTAAAATATTGAATATAACTATAAAAAGATATGATGAAAATAATGTTTTGTTGAATTGATGTTGTATCTATACGATAATTGTTGAGTATTTTCTTTATTGCAAAAGGTTGCAATTTTTTGTCTATTAATTTGTTTTAGGTTTTTATGTCTTTCTTTATAAGAGACTGATTATACGCGCCTAATTCAGGATGTAACTGAATAAGGAACAAGGTACTTCACATCAAAAATAAATTTCTACAAGACACAACATGAAGAATACTCTTGCGCACACCACCAGAAAAGGCACAAAAATCAAGCACAAAAAGATCTTTTTTTATTTCACCTATTTTGCATTGAACAATTATCAAAATAATCTACATTACACTTAATTATTACCACCCTCTTGCACAGGGGCACGACCCGGTCTGAAATGGCGTTCTCTATCTGGCACAGAATCTTTTTTATCTTTATCCCCCCTTTCCGGACGTCTCATTAATCCCCGAGAAAATTCATCTTCCGCCATTTTTAACCGGAACATTTTTTTCGCAGACAAGATTTTACGAAATTTCTGATTATATTCTTTTTCTAAGGCCGCCTCTTTCATCAAAGCATCTTCTTTGGCATCTAACACTGCATTATAATCTTCCTCAGTCGCCTTATTCTCATCCCATACTTTTTTCATTTTTTCCGCCACTTCCCAATGAAGTTTGAATTTTTTATCGCTCAATTCATCATATAAAGGGAAAAACGCATCCGCTTCTTTCGGAGACATTTGCACTTTCTCTGTCAAAAAGTCCCGACGAAATTTCTTAAACCAATCAATATGATTGCCTTTATCTTTTTTCGTTCCATCTCCTTCTTTCTTCGGCACATCTTTCTGCTTTTCTGCCTGCGCCATTACAGATGTGGATAAAACGGATACTATAAATACCATCAATATAAAAAACGGACGTTTCATAAGTTTCAAATTTAAATCATTAAAAATCAACTATTCTTGTTGAGCAGCATATTCATACACAATGTTATCATTCATCGATGTATAATAAACATAACGCACCAATTCGTCATCCTCAGACATCGCATCACTTAACATTTCCATTGAAATCTCCGACGATGCGGAAGAAATATTTATCGAATCGGACATCGCACCCAATCCCGTAAAAAGACGTACCATCAACGAAATACCCATAAACATAGCAGCCATGTATGCCCACGGACGAACACGTTGCCAAAGCGTAGGAGTATAAACCTCTTCCTCTTTTTCCGGCAGTTGAGCCATCATTCTATCCGTAAAGTTTTCAAAATATCCTTCGGGTACTTGAAATCCTGATTTACGGGTTCGAGACTTCGATATATTGTTCATATTCATAATTTATTTTCTTTATTATATTTACTTTTACTTGGTTAGACTTGTTATATCAATAAAAGTTTAAACCTTCTCTGTTAAATAATCCTCTATTTTTTTCGCCGCCAAATGATAAGACGCTTTCAACGCCCCGACGGACGTACCCAAGATGCTGGACATCTCTTCATATTTCATTTCCTGAAAATAACGCATATTAAATACCAACCGTTGCTTCTCGGGTAATTTCAAAATAGCTTGGTGCAAGTGTTTTTCAGCATCATCACCGCAAAACCATTCGTCAGCTTCCAGTTTTTCCGCCAAAAAACTATCGCCTTCATCAATAGAAATATTCAATTGTTGGCGTTGTTTGCTCAAAAATGTCAAACTTTCATTAATAGCAATCCTATATAACCAAGTAGACAACTTAGCTTCTCCTCGAAAATACTCGATATTCATCCATGCTTTCATAAAAGTATTCTGCAACAAATCATCCGCGTCATCGTGCGACATAACCAATTTCCGGATATGCCAATATAGTTGCTCGCTATAATGAGCAACCACTTTGGCAAATGCCGCCCGCCTCATCTCGGGAGATTGCAATTGCGTTATTACTTCACTTTCATCATAATTCTGCATAAAAATCAGGCTCTCCTTTTAACGGATAAATTACTAAATAGTTCCCTCTTTTATTTTTTCATCCTCGTACAAATATCGAAAAAAATTCGTATTTTTACAATAAAAAGATTCACTACCTTTTATCTATTTGCGCTTGTTTTTTGTTATAATGGCTATAAACATAACTTCTTATGAGTATTCAGACTATATTAATAGCTTTTGGTTTAACCATGATAGCAGGTTTATCCACAGGATTAGGCAGTATTTTAGCATTTTTCACAAAAAGAAGCAATAATAAGGCCTTATCCGGAGCCTTAGGGTTATCTGCCGGCGTTATGGTGTACATCTCTTTTATGGAAATGATGCCTCAATCGTTGGAACTGCTTTCGCAAGAAAACTCAGAACCAGAAGCGGCAACATACATGCTTTTTGCTTTTTTTGCCGGAATTTTTCTTATCTGGGGAATTGACATATTGATACCGGACGATGAGAATCCGCATGAAATGCACAAAGTAGAAGAAGTAGAGAATAAATCGGGATTAAAACGTACAGGCATGATGTTAGCCTTAGCAATCGGTATCCATAACTTTCCCGAAGGATTAGCGACATTTGCCTCTGCCTTATCAAGTATGGACATCGCTATTCCGATTGTAATAGCCATAGCCATACACAATATCCCCGAAGGGATAGCCGTATCAGTACCTATCTACCACGCTACCGGCAACCGTAAAAAAGCTTTTTGGTACTCATTCCTATCCGGTATGGCCGAACCGTTAGGCGCACTAATCGGATTTTTAGTGTTGCTGCCATTTTGGTCGGACATGATAAACGCACTCTTATTGGCATTCGTATCGGGCATTATGGTTTTTATTTCATTCGATGAACTATTGCCCGGAGCAGAAAAATACGGCCATCATCATTGGGCTATTGGCGGTGTTGTATGCGGAATGATGCTTATGGCTTTCAGCTTGCTACTATTCATGTAATTCCTGCGGAAAAGAAAATCACTATATATAGCGATTGCCACGCTTATGGCTTTCAACTTAATTTGCATAAAATTGAGTAACTGAATTATTTTATGAAAAAATTTCTGCTTCTAATAAGCGTGTACGTGTTCTTTTTTGACGCATCGGCTAAAAAAGACAAAAGCCTCTCGGTGATGTCTATCGACACCGTATCATTCCATGAATTACAAGAAATTGCAGTAGTATCGAACCCCAAATCACAAATCAATACATTTGAATTTCCCGGTTCCCTTACCACATTCAGCGCAGCCAACATAGAACGCATGAATATACAATCGCTAAAAGATTTTTCATCTTTGGCTCCCAATTTATACATACCCGACTACGGTTCACGACTAACGTCCGCTATTTATATACGGGGAATAGGCTCTCGAATAAACTCTCCGGCAGTAGGGTTAAATATCGACAATGTTCCGTATTTAGACAAAAGCGCATTCGATTTCGATTTTATGGACATAGAGCGGGTAGAAATACTTCGAGGACCACAAGGTACGCTTTACGGACGAAATACGATGGCGGGATTAATAAACGTATATACCAAATCGCCTTTCGACAATGAAGGGACCCGCATCCGAGCAGGATACGGCAATTACAATGCAAAAGAATTCGGATTATCGCACACACATAAAATAAACGATCACGTCGCATTTTCCCTTAGCGGTCAATACAAAGGTCATGACGGATATTTTACCAACAGACACACCGACAAAGACGCTGACGACAGCGATATGGCCGGCGGACGAGCAAAGGTTACATGGCGAATAAACGACAAAACAAAAATTGACTTTACATCCGATTTTCAATACAGTAAACAAAACGGCTATCCTTATTATTTATATGACAAGAAAACCGGAGAAAGCGGAAACATCAATTATAACGACGAAGGTTCGTATCGCCGTACAGTCTCTACAAACAGCATATCACTCGAATACAAACACAACCGCTATACGTTAACATCAACCACCGGTTATCAATTTTTGGACGACGACATGCGCCTTGATCAGGATTTCACGCCCCTCTCTATTTTCACTTTACAGCAAAAACAGAAAGAACACGCTATCTCCCAAGAAATCGCCTTTCGTTCTACAACCTCAAAAAAATTGCAATGGGTAGCGGGTGTTTACGGTTTTTACCAGTCACTGAGGACAAACGCTCCGGTCGATTTTAAAGAAGACGGTATACAATACATGATCGAAGACCAAACCAATACGCAGTTAAAGAAATTAGCCGCTATGATTCCCTCCATGCCCGTATTGAACATGGATGTTACCAACCCGAATCTATTGATAGACGGCAGATACAAAACTCCTTCATTCGGACTGGCCGTATTCAAACAAATGACCTATAACGACCTATTTACCGAAGGCCTGTCCGGAACCATCGGGCTACGTCTCGACTACGAGCATCAAAAATTTACGCACCATACTTTTTCTACCGACAGCCTTCGCAGCAACATAACGGGCAATATGGTTATAGAACGGCCTCCAATGGCAGGGGGTAACTTAACCATCCCCATTCGCTCTAAATTAAACTTTCCGCTCGACATTGCTGGTAAAGACGATATGAATACGCTGGAACTTCTTCCGAAATTCGAGTTAAAATACGATATGGGCGACAAATACTTTTTTTACGGCTCTATCGCCAAAGGATACCGTTCGGGCGGTTACAATGTTCAGATGTTCTCCAACCTGATTCAATCGCAGTTGCAAACTAAAACAATGGAAGGTTTAATGTCCATGATTCCCCCCTCAGTAACGCTTCCTGACGGAATGGGCGGTAACTCCTCGACAGAAAGCATAAATCTGAATGATGTGATATCATACAAACCGGAACATAGCTGGAATTACGAAATAGGTACGCGAGCTAACCTTGTCGATTATCGCTTAACAGTTGATTTATCAGCATTCTACATCGCCTGCCGCGACCAACAAATAGGCGTTGTTAGCGGATATGGGCGTATTACTAAAAACTCGGGACGATCTGTCAGTAAAGGTATAGAAACCGCTTTGCACATCCGCCCTGTAAACCGTTTGCACTTTGGCGTATCTTACGGATATACCCACGCCACGTTCACCGAAAACAACGATGGAGAAACCGATTATAAAGGAAAATACATTCCCTTTGCACCAAAACATACCTTATCCGTTACAGGAGATTATTGTATTCCGGTAAATCGCAATTGGCTCGATCGTATCAACCTCTCGGCACAATACATCGGGAAAGGAAAAATATATTGGACGGAAGCAAACGATGCCTACCAAAATTTTTACGGGTTGACTAACGCCGAAGTACAATTCGACAAAGGAGATTTTTCTCTCAGCGTATGGGGCAAAAACATTTTCGACCAAGGCTACCAATCATTCTATTTTGAAACGATGAATGCGGAAAATTTATCGAAAAATAACGGATTTGCCGAAAAAGGACGCCCTGCTACATTCGGAGCAACCGTGCAATATAAGTTTTAACGGAAATACTAAATACGAAAAATGTGTCGAAAAAAAGGTTCGACACATTTTTCGTATTTATATTCAGGCATATTTCCTTACCTTTGCAAAAATTTTTGATTCGTCAAAACAAAATTCTTTAATTCATTTCCACATTAAAGAGACCGATTTATGGAGAATAAAAATACATCCGTCCTTCTAATATACACCGGTGGAACTATCGGAATGGTAGATAATGGAAACGGATCGCTCGAACCGTTCAACTTTAACCATTTGTTAGAGAACGTCCCTGAATTAAAGCGTTTAGGATTTAACATCTCCACCATACAGTTCGACCCTCCTATCGACTCTTCGGACATCATGCCCGAATCATGGTATGAATTGGTAAAGATAATCAGCGATAACTATCCCTATTTTGACGGATTCGTTATTTTACACGGAACCGATACAATGGCTTACACGGCATCGGCATTAAGTTTCATGCTCGAAAACCTCAATAAACCCGTCATTTTAACCGGCTCGCAACTCCCCATAGGTATGCTCCGTACCGATGGAAAAGAAAACCTCATTACCGCTATTGAGATTGCCGCAGCCAAAGAAAACGGAAACCCTATCGTGCCGGAAGTTTGCATATTTTTTGAAAACCATTTGATGCGGGGCAACCGGACATCAAAAATCAGCGCAGAAAATTTCAACGCGTTCCGATCTGTCAACTACCCAGCGTTAGCCCGCGCCGGTATACACATCCGATACGATCGCAATCTGATTTATCATGCCGTATCGAGAAAGCCCTTAAAACCACATTTTTTGATGGATACGAATGTGGTAGTACTTAAAATATTTCCGGGAATAAATCAAAATACAGTACACTCTATTTTAAACATTCCGGGACTGAGAGGCGTCGTCTTAGAAACATTCGGAACAGGAAACGCGCCCACCTCTACATGGTTGATAGAGGAATTGAAAGATGCCATACAGCGAAATATCGTAATTGTAAACGTCACGCAATGTTCTGGCGGAAGCGTACAAATGAGACGCTATGAAACCGGGAATAAACTGGCCGAAATAGGCATCATCAGCGGCTACGACAGCACTACGGAAACAGCATTGACAAAACTGATGTTCCTTATCGGGCACAAAATGTCAGTGGAACAGATAAAAGATCACATGGACTGTTCGCTAATAGGAGAAATAACAATCCCGGCAACAGATGCAGAATAAATCATAAATAAAGAGACGTTACAGGCAGAGAAACATCATCTGCAATATCAAGCATCGAATTAATCAAATACAACCTTTCAAAATGCGATAACATAGCAGGCGTTATCCGCCGTTCCTTAATTTTCCCGGAAGCCAGCAATTGTTGCCGCCGTATCCCGTTCAATAAATATGTATCGGGGGTATAATATGATTCTCCGTCAAATAAAACGACATTGCTATACGAAGTATCGGTAACACAACCGGACTGCACAATTAAAATATCATCGCAATCGCCTTTTTGCCGTAACAAGCGGGAAAAAACCTCACGATTGGCATATTTAAACGAATAATCTATATTTTCGTCTTTTACCAACTTCAAACTATTTATCCGCCTCTTACGGTAATAATTAAACTCTATTCGCCGAATATCGGTATCATACAGAATACGGCATTTCATAATGCTCGGCGAAACCGGAATTTCGACGTTCTTTATTTTTTCCGTTTCGATTTTTTTTCCATAAAACTGAACAGACGTTTTTTCCATTCTTCTCAGATGTGCCGCAAAATCTGAAAACACGCCGTTCCTTACAGGAATCGTCTCTACAAAAACATGTTTATCCATCATTGATATACCGGAAGATATATTTTTTTCATTACCTCTTCATACTCATCCTGCAAACGGCTATTAATAGTTATACCGCCACCGCTGCGAAAAAAGAAACAACCGTTTTCCTCCTCTATATAACGTATCAATACCGCACTTTGCAATTTACGACCGTCAAAATATCCGAACACCCCGCAATAAAAGCCTCTCGGTTTTTCTTCCGCCTTACATATAACTGACAAAGTCGCTTCTTTCGGAGCGCCGGAAACTGAACCGGCAGGCAGCAATTCAAATATAATGTCGCCTAAATGGCTGTAATAATTACCATTTAACCGCCCCTCTATTTCAGAACTGGTCTGCAATATATCCGTGCCCATTGTACGTATTCGGTCTATATACCGGAACCGAGCTACCCGTACATCCTTTGCTACTCGATTTAAATCATTACGAATCAAATCGACAATCGTATAATGTTCGCCTAACTCCTTTTCATCATCTATCAACCGTTTTTCCGCATCAGGCAAAGACGCATCGATAGTTCCCTTCATCGGAAAAGAACGTATAAAACCATCTGAGATTTCAACAAAACTCTCGGGAGAGAAACAGACAAACCGTCCGGGTACATAAAGCTTATATGGAGACTCACAATACTGAAATATATTTTCTAAGGAAAATGGGATATCGACAGGTGTTTTAACGGTAAGATTCAGCAAAAAACTATCGCCATGCAACAATGCCTGCCGAACCGCAGAAAAACGTCGAGCATAGCATTCTATGGGTTCCGGCATAAAAGACAAAACCGAAGAAGCAACTTTTTTAGTCCTTAACAACAGAGAGTTCCCCACACCTTTTACAAAAAACTGCACAGGTAAAGGGCGCAACGGGTTCTCGAAAAAGAAACCCTGATTCATCTCAAAATCGACGCCAAACAAAAATGGCATACGACTTTCTCCCTTACGATTCATCTCTTCTCTAACAAATTCAGCCCGTAACATCATAAGGCAAATATACGAAATTTTGTACTTTTGCCTTATGAAAAAAATAGGAGTTATCGACAATCACGATTCATTCGTTTACAATTTAGTGCAATTGCTTAACGAAACAAAATCCGTATCGGTCGATGTTTTTAAGAACGACATTCTCTCTCCCGAAATAGCAACTTGCTACGACGCTTTACTCATCTCGCCCGGACCCGGACTACCCGAAGATGCCGGCGAACTAATGCCGTTCCTGAAACAAATTTATCAGCATATTCCTATTTTAGGCGTATGCTTAGGTCACCAAGCCATCGCCCAGTTATTCGGATTAAAATTATCCCATCTCGGCAAGCCTCTACATGGACATATTACAACACTGAATCAGATAGATACGCAAGATATTATTTTTAAAGACCTTCCTCTTCCCATACGTGTAGGGCGATACCACTCATGGGTAGTAAACCGATCTGAAATAGAAAACAATCCGGACTTAACATTAAGTTCAACAGACGAAGAAGGGCATGTCATGTCTTTCTATCACAAACAATACCCCATACACGGAGTACAGTTTCACCCCGAATCATACATGACTGCCAATGGAGACCTAATGATACGAAACTGGTTCACCTCGCTCTAAAAATTTTTCAAGTATCACTAATTAACACATAAACAAAGCTCCACTATCGACTAAGAGAAAACAATAGATTTTTTCGTTTTCTTCAAAACAGAAAATTATCGCTTAATGCAACATTCGGCGGATGATACTGCGAATAACTGAAAATTTCGGAAATGCAAAACAATAAAAAAGGTTGTCTAAAACAAATTAGACAACCTTTCCCGTATATTAAAATTTCTATTATTTCAACTTAACTAATGCCTCTTTGATGCGTCGTAAAGCTTCTGTCAGATTTTCGTCAGACGTTGCATATGAAAAACGCAAGCAATTAGGAGCGCCGAAAGCTGCGCCTCCCACAGTTGCGACATGCCCCTCTTCTAAAAGGAACATAGCCAAATCGGCAGATGTTTCAATTTTTCTGTCTCCGAATGATTTACCCAAATAATAACTCACTTCCGGGAACAAATAAAATGCGCCTTCGGGATTATTCACCTTAAATCCGGGTATCTGCGATGCCAAATCTACCACCAATTTACGACGGCGTTCAAACGCTTTACGCATCTCTTCCACACAAGACTGATCGCCCGTAAACGCTGCTACGGCAGCTTTTTGCGCAATAGAGCAAGGTCCGGATGTATATTGACTTTGTAATTTGTTACAAGCCTTCGCAACCCACAAAGGAGCCGCAATAAAACCGATACGCCAACCTGTCATGGCATAACCTTTCGACACACCGTTTATAATAACCACTCTATCGCGGATATTTTCAAATTGAGCGATACTTTGATGTCCGCCCACATAATTGATATGTTCATAAATCTCATCCGAGATAACCATTACTTGGGGATACTTAGCCAACACATCAGCAAGGCCTTTCAATTCCGCCTGAGAATAAACGCTTCCCGTAGGATTAGAAGGGGAACATAAGATCAACAACTTGGTTTTAGACGTAATAGCTGCCTCTAACTGAGCTGGCGTAATTTTAAAATCTTGTTCGATGCCCGCACTAACAATAACATTAGTACCCTCAGCCAACTTCACCATCTCAACGTAACTAACCCAATAAGGAGCCGGGATAATGACTTCATCTCCTTTTCCCACCAAACTTAGAATAGCATTGCAGATAGATTGTTTAGCACCTCCCGAAACAACAATCTGTTCAGGAGTAAAATCCAAATGATTTTCATTCTTCATCTTATCGCAAATAGCTTTACGAAGATCCATATAACCGGGTACAGGCGAATAGAATGAAAAATTATCATCTATGGCTTTTTTAGCAGCCTCTTTAATATGAGCGGGGGTATTAAAATCAGGTTCGCCCACACTGAGATTAATCACGTCAATTCCTTGAGCTTTCAACTCATTGCTCTTTTGAGACATGGCCAACGTCTCCGACGGAGACAAACTTGCCAAACGATCTGAAACTTGATTCATTATTAGTTACTGTTTTTAATTAGTTTTCAGGTTGCAAATATACGACAAAGAGGTTTGCCGTACAATTTCTTTCACGTATTTTAGACATTTCAGCTGCAAATGTTTCGATATTCATTAAAACAGACAGCAATTTGCTACTCTCATCCTCTAATTTTCGCCACTTTTATTTCCGAATTTGCATTTTCCTAACACTATCTTAATAGCAGAGAACTGTCGCCATAACTAAGAAAACGGAAATTATGAGATAAAGCATAATCGTATATGCTTCTCCAATTTCCATTGACAAAAGCCGAAACCAACAGTAATAACGTGCTTTTAGGCTGATGAAAATTAGTTACTATGCCTCGAACAATTTTAAACCGATAACCCGGCGCAATAATAATGCGAGTAGCCGTAACTAAACGAGACAAACCGTTTCTTTCCAGATAATCGACTATATACCGCAATGATTCTTTTACCGCAATTTCCTTAGTTGTAAAGTTATACGGCATCCACTGCTCTACCTCTAATTCTTGTCCGGACGCATTCGGATTGACGGCCAATATCAATCCGACGTAATAAAGGCTTTCTAATGTCCTGACCGATGTCGTTCCTACGGCGACAACACAATCGCCGTTTTCTATCAACTCTTCAATCAAACTCCGCTCGACCGATATAAACTCGGTATGCATAGAATGTTCTGCTATTGTTTCGCTTTTTACCGGCTTGAACGTTCCTGCACCGACATGCAACGTCAATTCACGACGGCGAATTCCTCGATCATCTAATGCGGCAAGTACTTCGGGCGTAAAATGCAACCCGGCAGTAGGCGCCGCCACCGAACCTTCTACTTTGGAATACACGGTTTGGTAAGTCTCTTTATCCTGCTCTTCCGTCTCCCGATTCAGATATGGAGGAATAGGTAATTCACCTACGGCATCCAATACCGATGCAAACGATACTCGGGAATCATTCCATGTAAATAATATTTCATGAGAAGTGCCGCAGGAAGACAATCTTTCCGCCTTTAATGTTATGGAAATACCGTTTACGCTTAGTTGACGAGACAAAACGCCCTCCTTCCACTTTTTCAGATTACCTACCAGACAAAGCCAACTGCATTGCCCGGCAGACTGAAAAGATAAAGCATAATCGTGCGGACAACAAGGTTATAAGCAAAAAACCTCTATCAAAGCTCCCGTCTCTTTACGGAAGTGCATCCTCGCCTGTATGACACGAGTATTATTAAACACCAACAAAGAGTGTTCAGGCAACAAACGGGTTATATCCGTAAAACGATATTCTGCAATGCCCTCCTGACGATATAACAACAATTTTGATGCGTCTCGACGCTTCAACGGATATTTAGCGATCCGCTCATCAGGTAACGGATAATCAAATTCTTCTATCCTTATATCTTGTGTTTTTTGCATCTTCTATTTGAATTCTCTGCAAAAATAAGCAACTTTGTATAATTAAACGGCGTAAGCCCAAACTAAATAAAACTAAGATGGTAAAGATTGGAGATAAAGTAAGGTTTCTAAATGCCGTAGGCGGAGGTATTGTCCGGCAAATTACCAAAGACATAGCCATGGTAGAAGAAGATGACGGCTTTGAAACACCGATACTGATACACGAATGTGTTGTTATTGAACCAGCATCAAGTCAGAAATCTTCCGATACAAGGAAACAATCCAATATCGTACCGGTAGAAATTATTCCGGAAATAAAAAAAGAGGAGACCCCCGTTTTGGAAATTTCAGGCGGAGACCGTTTAAATCTGTCGCTCGCTTTCGTTCCCGATGATATAAAAAAACTGAACGATACCCAGTTTAATTGTTATCTGATAAACGACAGCAATTATTATGTATTCTTTTCGTATTCGGTGCATGAAAAAGATTTATGGAAAACCCGTTACGCCGGATTGATAGAACCAAACCTCAAATTACACGTCGAAGCGTTCGGGCATGAACACCTGAACGACATTGAAAGAGTATGTGTACAATACGTCGCGTTTAAGAAAAACAAAGGTTTTGCATTAAAAAATCCCGCATCGGTAGAACATCGTATAGATACTGTAAAATTCTATAAACTGCATAGCTTTAAAACAAACGATTATTTTGATGAAGAGGCTATTATCTACCCTATCGTACATAACGATGTTCCGGAGCAAAACATCCGTATTCCGGCAACAGAACTGGAACATGCCATGAAATCGAAAATCAGGCAAGATAATTCCGCAAAACGCAAAACGACATCCGAACACGCTGCACAGCCTTCCGCCATTCTCGAAATAGACCTCCATATAGAGGAATTGCTCGACACCACAGCAGGAATGGACAGTGCTGATATACTGAGATACCAATTGGATACTTTCAGAAAAGTGCTGGAAGAAAATAAACGCAACAAAGGACAGAAAATAGTTTTTATACACGGAAAAGGAGACGGCGTACTCCGCAAAGCGATTCTGAACGAACTTAATACTAAATACAAAAATTACTATCATCAAGACGCCTCTTTCCGCGAATACGGATTCGGAGCTACAATGGTAACAATACGATAAAACAATAACGGCAAAAGCTCAAACTTTTGCCGTTATCAATACCATAAAACGTATTTCACCAGAACATACCAACCGAAGTTTACTTTGTACATATCTCCATTTTTCTGAAAAATTTTTCGACTGCCAGCAAATAAAACTTTCGAGTATCGCCTATATTCTTTTATCTTAAAGACTTCTTGTCACAAATCCTCCAACATAATTATCCCACCGAATTTTTCATCATAGCGATAACAGTTCCATAATACAAGAACTTTATCCCTTAAAATAACGCCCATTCATAAAATGAATGCAGCTCTGATATATATTTAATCAAAAATACCATCTATACCCACTTCGGTGGAAGAAGGGGCCGACATATTAGACTCGCCATTTTCATCGTCTTCCGTACTGAAATTCATAATTTCATCGTCTCCTTCATATTTCCCGTCATCAGACGTAGCGACAAACTGATTCGACATATTAAAATCTTCCGTTTCAGAATATCCCAAATCTTTATTGGCATATACGTTCTTCATAAACAACGCGAAAATAGGCAAAGCCATCTCCGCTCCCTGTCCTTGCGTAATACGGTCAAAATGAATCGAAGGATCTTCACCTCCAACCCATGTACCGGCCACAAGACTCGGCGTAAAAGCCATAAACCAACCGTCTGCATTAAAATTGGTAGTTCCCGTCTTACCGCCCATAGGCGCTTTTATACCATACCGAGCACGAACACGCGCCCCCGTACCACCGTCTATAACGTCTCGCAACATAGGCAGCATTTTATTATACGCATCCTCTCCGAATACTTCCGTCATAGTAGGGGTAAAAGTAGATATTACATTTCCCAAATTATCTTCGATACGCGTCACGTATAACGGATCTACCCGCACACCTCCGTTTGAAAATGTAGAATAAGCTGTTACCATTTCTTCAACCGAAACTTCCGCAGGGCCTAAACAAAGCGAAATAACCGGATCGATTTTATTTTTAAGACCGAACGAATGCAATAATCTCACAAAAGCATAAGGCGAAAGCTTCGACATGATATTGGCCGAAATCCAGTTATTCGAATTAGCCAACCCCCATCGCAATGTAACCATCTCGCCCACCCGTTTATTACTAGCATTACGGGGAGCCCATATTTTTCCATTCTCATCAGCTAAACGAGGCTGTACGTTAGGCGACAAATCATCGGGAGAAGCCCCCTCTTGCATTGCCATCGTATATAAGAACGGTTTAATGGTAGAACCTATTTGACGACGGCCATCCGATACCATATTGTATTGAAAATTCTTGAAATCCACACCTCCTACATAGGCTTTCACATGACCGGTTTTCGCCTCCATCGCCATAAATCCGGCTCTCAAAAAATATTTCTGATAACGTATCGAATCTAACGGAGACATCAACGTATCAATAGGGCCGTTCCACGAAAACACACGCATTTCGATAGGCGTATTAAACACTTTCTCAATCTCTTGGGCAGAATGTCCCGCCTTTTTCATCATAATATAACGCTCGCTCTGACGCATCGCACGTTTCATTATATTATCAATCTCCTCTTTTTTAATACGGCTTGCAAAAGGTGCAGTACTACGACCTTTTTTCTCCGCAAAAAATTTAGGTTGCAAATAGTGTCCGACATGCTCCGTAATAGCATCTTCGGCATATTGTTGCATACGGGAGTCGATGGTTGTATAAATTTTCAATCCATCTGTATAGATATTATATTTTGTTCCGTCTGCTTTTGTATTTTTTTCACACCAGCCGTAAAGCGGATTTGTTTCCCACGCCAATGAATCGTCTGAGAACTTTTGCGTTTGCCAAGAAGCATATTTTTTCCGTTCCGGTTTCTTCGCCACCATCATCATTCGTAAATGTTCACGGAAATATGGAGCCAGCCCCTCTTTATGGTCAACTCTGCTATAATGCAATTTCAACGGTAACTGCGATAGAGAATCCAGCTCTGCTTTCGTTATGTATCCAGCTTTCCTCATCTGTTCTAAAACGACGTTACGGCGGCCGCGTGTCCGTTCGTTTTTGCGGATAGGATTAAAATACGATGAATTTTTGCACATACCTACTAACGTAGCAGCCTCTTCGATAGACAATTCGGAAGGAGATTTTCCTAAATAAATAGATGCGGCCGACTGTATTCCTACGGCATTATTCAAGAAATCATATTTATTCAAATACATATTAATGATTTCTTCTTTCGTATAGAATCGTTCCAACTGTACGGCTATAACCCACTCGATAGGTTTTTGAAAAAAGCGCTCTATAATATTTTCCGCGCTGGGAGAGTACAACTGTTTAGCCAATTGCTGAGTAATGGTGCTACCCCCTCCGGCATTAGATTGCAATAAAATGACCCGCTTGATAAGCGCCCGGAACACAGCTTTAACATCTATGCCCGAATGGTTGGTAAAACGAATATCTTCCGTTGCTATCAACGCCTTTACCAAATATGGAGAAAGTTCATTATAACTTACATAAACCCGGTTCTCTTTCTCTTTAAAAAAACGTCCGATTACTTTCATATCCGATGAGAATATTTCGGAAGCGTATTTATTTTTCGGGTTTTCGAGTTCCTCAATAGGAGGCATATAACCGATTTTCCCTTTGGCAATGAGCATAAAAACAGCTGCTATCGACAATACTCCGGCAACAAACAACGCCCATAACGATATAACGATATAACGCATAAGGGCACTTTTATTTTTTTTCGTCTTATTCATTTCTAAATTTTACGAAACGGTTTAATCTGCACAAAGGTAACATAAAATTCTTTTTACTCCTCCAAAATAGACTTACACTCAATAAAATTTAAACAGAAATGCTTGACAATATACTTTTTTTTGTAAATTTGTCTGCGTATGAAACAAAAGAGGCCAAAATATAATAAACTGTATTTTATACACTTAGAAGATAGACAAATATCCGGCAACACCATACGTTATATTGCAACCAATCTCCGTCGGTAAATGAGCGCGATTGGTTATTTTTTTTACTTGTAGAGCTTATCATTAAACAATACATAATGAGAAAAGAAAGTTTAGTATCCATTACGGACTACTCGAAAGAAGAGATTCTGGATTTATTGGAAAAAACAAAGAAATTTGAAGAAAACCCTAACCGTCGCGTGCTCGAAGGAAAAGTCATCGCTACATTGTTTTTCGAACCGTCTACACGTACCCGGTTAAGTTTTGAAACAGCTGTAAACCGGTTGGGAGGCCGTGTTATCGGATTTTCCGACGCAGCAACTACAAGTTCCTCAAAAGGAGAAACACTCAAAGATACCATTATGATGGTCAGCAATTATGCAGACTTAATTATTATGAGGCACTATTTAGAAGGCGCGGCTCGTTACGCATCGGAAATTTCATCCATTCCCATTGTCAACGCCGGAGACGGGGCGAACCAACATCCGTCGCAAACGATGCTTGATTTATATTCCATATATAAAACGCAAGGAACTCTTCAAAATTTAAATATAACTATGGTAGGAGACTTGAAATACGGCCGTACAGTACACTCGCTGTTGATGGCTATGTCTCATTTCAATCCGACATTTCATTTTGTCGCTCCCGATGAACTGAAAATGCCCGAAGAGTATAAAGAATTTTGCCGGCAAAACAACATTTCTTACGAAGAACACTCTGATTTTACAGAAGAAGTAATCAACCGAGCCGACATTCTCTATATGACACGCGTACAACGCGAACGGTTCACCGATTTGATAGAATACGAAAAAGTCAAAAACGTTTATACGCTCCACAACCAAATGTTGAACGGCAGCAAACCGAATCTGAGAGTTTTACATCCTCTACCCCGTGTGAACGAAATTTCATACGATGTCGATGACAACCCCAAAGCATACTATTTTCAACAAGCCCAAAACGGATTATATGCCCGCCAAGCAATTATCTGCAACGTTTTAGGTACCGAAATTTAACAAATAAACATTTGATTATGAATACTTCAAAAAAAGAACTCGAAGTGGCCGCTCTTGAAAACGGCACCGTAATCGATCATATACCGTCTGAACAACTATTTAAAGTGGTATCCCTGCTCAATCTTGATAAAATGAGCGGCAGCATCACCATAGGAAATAATTTAAAAAGCAAGAAGATAGGTAAAAAAGGAATCATAAAAATGGCCGATACTTTCTTCAAAGAAGAAGAAATAAACCGTATCGCCCTAATAGCGCCCAATGCCAAAATAAATGAAATACACGACTATCGGGTTACTGTAAAAAAAACAGTTACATTACCGGATGTATTGATTGGTATAGTAAAATGCGATAACCCCAAATGTATCACCAATAACGAACCGATGGATACCAGATTCGAGGTTATGGATAGAGAAAAAGTAGAGCTTAAATGTCATTATTGTGAACGCATTATCGAAA
>JAFUKV010000097.1 GCA_017467745.1 Bacteroidaceae bacterium
AACAATGTTTATTCCCGACTTTCCTCGTATGGGATAACCTACTGCTCCGGCCGTACACAACGGCACGCCGGCAGAACTGTCGCCTGCCGGATAATGAAGATGCCCCGAGAGATACATATCTACATGATTATCGAGAAACAGATTTAGATATTCCGACCTTTTAGCAAGCGGAAAGTTTTCGTATCGTTTTTCTTCGTCCGGTTTTTCTATATAAATAGGATGATGCCCGGCAACAATACGATACTTATATTTTTGACCTTTTTTCAGTTCTTCTTTTAGCCACTTAGACTGTTCCGCCTCCAATGCAGTATTACCTGCCCAAATAAGATTGGTATTGATACCGATTACGTATGTATTTTTATATCCGAACGAAAAGCGATCCGAACCGAATATTTCCTTGTATCGCTCTACATCGGCGGCCAAAGCGTCATTACCCACATCGTGATTACCGGGTATATCATACACAGGTATTTTCTTATCTATAAGAGAGATAAATCGCTTGTACTCTTTTATTTGAGCTTCGTTGTCGCGGTCGTTCACCAAATCGCCCGTAACAAGAACATACTTAGGTTTCAGCCGATTAACGGCATCAACAGCTTTTTGCATTAAAACAGTCTCTTTTTCAAAAGAATCGTGCTTTTCAAAAGCGCCGAACATTCCGAATTGCGGGTCGGAAAGATGAATAAAAGAATAGGCCGTACTTCCCCTCTTTTTAGAGAGAAACATCGCCGATACGCTATCGGGATACAATAAGCATAGACATCCCGACGCTGCCGATAACAAAAATGTGCGTCTCTTCATATTAGATTCTTATCCGGCGATTTTATTTTTATGACGCCGAATTTCATTCATCAAAGATAAACCTTTTCCGTAAAGAATAAAACAGAAATTCTATTATACTACACGAAAATCTGCAATTTCTAAGACAAGAACGTATCCAGTTTCACCCAAAGCCGTTTGACGAGATCGTTAGACATTGAATAAAACCAAACAATCGGAACAAAACAGAATAAAAACCGCTTTGCGGAATATGCCAAAACGTTCTGAATACTATCCCATTTATATTCAATTTGGTAAAGCGCTATCATATATAAAACCGATGCTGCTATTATCATAACGAGCATGAGCATATTATCTTGCTTTTTTATCAATTGCCGGCAATTCACCAGAAACGAAATGAAAAATACGACAAAAGTCCACCCGTAATATAACGTATTCAAATAATGCGATTTCATATAATTCCATATTATACCGGCTTTCTCAGCATCCCAATAAGGTTGAACTATCGCGATACTTTCCGCATGAAAATTACCGGCCTTCATAAATACCACCCACAATATAGCGGGTAAAAGAGATGCCGTAATCGGCAATAACGGCTTCCAGTCTTTATTTTTTATCATATCTATCAGCGCAGCCAATAGAGCCGCTCCGATAAACACCACACCGTCCGTTCGCGTCCAGATATTCAACCCGAGCAACAACGACCCCATATATAAGTCTTTCTTCTCTCTACATCTGAACCAAAAAGATATATAGATAATACCTAACGATGCGCTGACGGCATGTATGACATTCGTTGCCGATAGCGAAGAAAATCCTATCATCTCAGGAGTTATCATCATAAAAAACGTTGTAACGGCAGCCCCAGTCTTACCGATTACCCGTTGCATACATCCATAAAAAACTACCAAAAAAGAGAGATACATTAATGCCGGAACCAACTTTGAGGTTTCCTCTCCCAATATATATACATAAGCGTAACTCAATTGAAGCATCGGCGCATATGTGATATAACTGCCCGCATTATTGATTTGAGGCATATAATCGGACTGGAACAGGCTCAAATGCTTCAATGTATGTTCCTGCGCAATGACATACCCTATGGTATCGAATCCGGCAAGGCTATCCCTGTCGAACGTAGGGAAATACATACACTTGGCAAAATTCATATATTCCAGATATAGAATGAGCCCGATAAAAAATATCCAGACCAAATTATAG
>JAFUKV010000098.1 GCA_017467745.1 Bacteroidaceae bacterium
AAGTATTATCACCATACAACGCGCTCATTACCGGGCCGACGATAGACAATGTGCCAATACAATAAAGCAATATGCCGGTTGAAAGCCCTTGCGCCAAATTAGAAGAAGAAAATCCCGATACGAATTTTTTAAACCGACCGTCTATATCTACAACCGTACCTATTAACCCTCCCACAGAAAGACTGATAATAAACAACACCGGATATTGGCTTTTAGGCAACGAATTGCTTACCGCATTGAAACCTAAGGCAAGCGAGGCCAACCCCATAGCAGTAAACATTACTTTCTGATATTGAGGCTTGATTCCCTTTTTAGCAAAAGAACCGAATACGCTGCCGGCAATAATAGTTATCGTATTAACAATAGTTCCTAACATATATTACGATAAACGAGACGGACGGCAAAAGTATAGCTTCTGTCGTCCGTCTCAAATAAAAAGATTTACAAACTATCTCCAAAATCTTGTCTGAATTTCGCAGCCAACTTTTGTTGCCAATCATCAACCGGAGTTAAACGTCCAAAGAAGAAGCGAAGCACAGCCGGCTCATCTACCCATTTCAAACCGCCTATAAGAGAACGGTTATCGTACAACCATTTTACGCGGTCAGCGCAATACTTGATTTGAGAGAGCGTAAATACACGACGCGGACATGCCAAACGCAGCAATTCCAGTTCCGCAAAATGTTCCGTTCCATCCGGTTCGCGTTGCTCTGAAAGCGAACCACGTTCCATACCCCGTATACCTCCGGCAATATATAAAGCCGCCGCCAATGCGCCGGCAGGATATTGATCATGCGGCATTCCTTTCAAAAATTCCGTAGCGTTGATATGCGCGCCCAAACCTCCGGCAGGCATAATCATCGGTACTCCATAAGCATCTAATTCTTTAACAAGATATTCAATAAACAGAGGTCCTTGATTGATAATCTCTTCATCCATTGTTTCTTGCAAACCAATAGCGATAGCCTCCATAGAACGTACCTCCATACCACCATAAGTAAGGAACCCTTCATAAAGAGGGATAAACTCTTTCATTTTTAAAATTAGCTTCTCGTTATTCGAAACAATACCTCCGCCACGAGCAAATCCTAACTTACGGCTTGAAAAGTAAATCAAATCCATTTGATCGCATAACGTTCGGGTAATTTCACGAATACTCATGTCTTTGCAAGCGTCCTCACGTGTTTTGATAAAATAAAGATTATCTTGCAACAATGATGCATCCAATACCGTCATAATACCGTTTTTCTTACAAATAGCCGCTACTTGCAACATATTCTCCAAAGAAAGAGGCTGACCGCCTACCAAATTCGTACCGGCTTCTATACGGACAAACGGAATATGTTCCGAACCCACTTCTTGAATCAAAGCCTCTAAACGAGGAATATCGAAATTTCCTTTAAACGGCTCATCGTTCTTAGGTTCCAAGCCTATCGGACGAATTAATTCTACAACCGAACCGCCCAAACGAGTAATATGCGCTTTCGTCGTAGTGAAATGAAAGTTCATAGGGATAACATCACCCTGTTTTACAAATGCTTCCGCTAAGATATTTTCACAAGCCCGTCCTTGATGTGCCGGCAAAAAATATTCCGTGCCAAATACATCTTTGATAACGTTAAGCAAACGATTACATGTTTCAGAACCCGCATAAGAGTCATCTGCCTGCATCATAGCGGCAACTTGATTATCCGACATGGCGTTTACTCCCGAATCGGTAAGCATATCCATGTAAACATCTTTATTTTGGAGCAAAAAAGTATTATTTCCCGCTTCATTAATTTTTTCTACACGTTCTTCTACTGTGGGTAAGAAAAGCTTTTGTACTACACGTACCTTGTGCATTTCCAATGGTACTTGTTGTTCTTTTTGATAAAACTTAATTGTTGACATTTATTACTAAAAATGATATTTGAATTATAGATTATAATCGTAAGGCACAAAAATCCGGAAAATTTTTTATTTATGCAACAAAAAAAACATATCTTTACGCTCAAACATATTTCAAAGCTATGAAAACCATTTTAGGACTTGATTTAGGAGTCGGAAGCGTAGGCTGGGCTATCGTAAAAGAAGAAGAGGAACAAACCCGTATCGAAGCGATGGGTAGTAGAGTTATTCCGTTATCTGCTGATGAAACGCAAGAATTCAGTACGGGAAATGCCATCTCCAAAAATGCAAATCGTACTCAAAAAAGAACCCAACGAAAAGGATACGACAGGTATCAACAACGACGGGAAAATCTGACAAAACTGCTCAGACAGCTTAACATGTTACCTGATGAAACATTAATAAAGCTACCGGCTTTACAGTTATGGCAATTACGGGCAAAAGCCGTAGCAGAAAAAGTTTCTCTTCCGGAGTTGGGACGGATATTATATC
>JAFUKV010000099.1 GCA_017467745.1 Bacteroidaceae bacterium
CCTTAGGTTTCCACATCAAAGCCGATCAAACTACGCCGGATGGAATCGCCGCTTTATTGAACGGTATATGTCCGGAATGCGTAGAACTTAATTTCAATACTTGTGTAAAGAACGCCATAAAGTTGGCCGGAGTATTGACAGAGTATTTCAAATCGACAGGCGCTAATCTCGAAAAAATAAATGGTTCTATTAATTTCGATCCGTTTGCTCGCATGTTAAAACGCGGTCGTGAAATAGAAAACTACGTAGAAATTGCGGCTCAATTGATTAAAGCGGTAGACGCTCTTCCTAACTTCCGTGTATTGAACGTGTCAGCAGCCCTTTTGAATAATGCTGGTTCTTATATCTCACAAGAATTGGGATACGGATTAGCTTGGGGTAATGAATGGATGGCAAAACTTACCGACGCCGGATTTACGCCCGAAGAAATAGCGAAACGTATTAAATTCAACTTCGGCATATCGTCTAATTACTTTATGGAAATAGCGAAATTCCGTGCAGCAAGAATGTTGTGGGCTCAAATTGTAGCCGCTTACGGTACAACTTGCCCATGTGCTACAAAAATAAAAATGCACGCCCAAACATCGCAATTCAATATGACGATATACGATGCACATGTTAATTTGTTGCGTTCTCAAACAGAAGCTATGTCGGCCACACTGGGAGGCGTTGACTCATTGCGCGTAACCCCGTTCGACATTACTTATAAAACGCCTGACGAATTTTCAGAACGCATTGCCAGAAACCAACAACTCTTATTAAAAGAAGAATCTCATTTCAATAAGATAGTCGATCCGGGCGCAGGTTCTTATTATATCGAAAACTTAACCGTTTCTATTGCTGAACAAGCATGGAAATTATTCTTGGATATTGATGACAAAGGAGGTTTCTACTCAGCAATAAAAGAAGGTTCCGTTCAAAAAGAAATCAAAGCGTCGTCGGCAGCCCGCCACACGGCTATCGCCCGCAGAAAAGAAATATTATTGGGAACAAACCAATACCCGAATGTAAACGAAACAGCCTCCGGCAAAATAGAAGAACAAGGATCTTGCGGATGCGGATGCAACGGACATCGTTGCGAAGCCACTATCGAAACGCTCTCGTTTGAAAGAGGCGCCAGCCAGTTCGAAGCGTTACGTATGGCTACTGAGAAAGCAGCTAAACGCCCCAATGTATTTATGCTAACCATCGGAAACTTGGCTATGCGCTTAGCCCGCTCGCAATTCTCAGGAAACTTTTTCGGTTGTGCCGGATACCATATTATCGACAATTTAGGATTCAACACCGTACAAGAAGGTATAGACGCCGCTATCAAAGCTGATGCCGACATTATCGTGCTCTGTTCAAGCGATGACGAATATGCAACATTAGCTCCGGAAGCTAAAAAAGCATTAGAAGGCAATAAAGCTATTTTAGTAGTAGCTGGCGCTCCCGAATGTATGGAAGAACTGAAAGCGCAAGGTATAGATCAATTCATCCATGTCCGCTCTAACGTACTCGATACATTGAAAGAGTTTAATACAAAACTTTCTATTAACTAATTTGTCCGATAGATAAAATAGATTCAA
>JAFUKV010000100.1 GCA_017467745.1 Bacteroidaceae bacterium
TGGTTCGTTGCATCGAACGACGAAGTATAATACTCTCCGTTTTTCAGCATAACTAACACTTGGTCGTCGCTGTGAAATTCGCCCAAAAAGTCTCCCCGCCCGTCATAGTTAAGACGAAGAATATCCCAATCGAACCACACTTGCCGTCCCCCCAACGTAGACCCGCCTTTCTCTTTCAACGATATTTTGTGAATATCGTTTTTAGTAACGATATTCCCCATAGACTGCCGTCCCTTTATAGCTATCTCGCTGAAATCCTTTTCCATCCACAACGTTTTCAAACGCGGTTTCGGCTTAAACGTGATTTTCAATCTTTCCGCCTCGCCGTTAGGGTTGGCGGAGAACCACATAACACGCGATCCGGGCTTGCCTTGCGTCAAGTCGTACTCCTTATCGCGCGTAACACCCGTAACGGCAAAACGCTTGATATAACACAATCCATCTTTCCCGTCACGATAAATAACATTATATATGGTACGTTTATCGTTTTTCTTAAAGACATCGAGATGCAAAATATTTTTGCCCACAAACATCTTGTCGCTCACCCGCACCACCTTGTATTTTCCGTCTTTGTAAAAAATAATAATATCGTCTATATCCGAACAATTGCACACAAATTCGTCCTTCTTCAACCCCGTACCGATAAAGCCCTCCTCTCTATTAATATAGAGTTTTTCATTAGCCTCTACCACCTTAGTAGCCTCAATGGTATCGAAACTGCGTATTTTCGTAAGGCGGGGATAAGCCGCTCCGTACTTATCTTTCAGATGCTTAAACCAATTTACGGTATAAGTTACCATGTGGTTGAGATGGTCGTCTATTTCGGTAATTTGAGTTTTGATATTACGAATCAACTCATCAGCCTTATCCGAATTGAATTTAAGTATACGGGCCATTTTGATTTCCATAAGTTTCAGAATATCTTCCCGTAACACCTCACGAATAAATTGCTCTTTATAAGGAGTCAAACGAAAATCAATATGCGCTACGGCCTCATCCATATCGCCGCTCTCTTCAAACTGCCGGTCTTTATAAATCCGCTCTTCTATAAATATTTTTTCAAGAGAAGCGAAATGCAAGCTCTCTTCCAACTCTTTTTTCTGGATTTTAAGCTCCTGCTCCAACAAATGCAACGTATGGTCTGTATTCGATTTCAGCACATCGCTCACGGTAAGGAAATGCGGCATATCGTCCGATATAACGCAGCAATTAGGCGATATATTGACCTCGCAATCAGTAAACGCATACAAAGCGTCTATCGTTTTGTCGCTCGACGTTCCGGGTTGCAAATGTACCAGTATTTCCGCCTGAGCCGCCGTATTGTCATCTACCTTGCGTATCTTTATTTTTCCCTTTTCCTGCGCCTTCAAGATAGACTCTATTACCGACGATGTCGTCTTACCATACGGAATTTCTGTAATAGCCAACGTGCGATTATCACGTTTTTCTATCGTAGCCCGCACCTTTACCGATCCGCCGCGCTCCCCGTCGTTATAACGGGAAACATCTATCCATCCCCCTGTCTGAAAATCCGGATAAAGCGCAAATTCTTCTCCTTTCAAATAAGCGATAGAAGCGTCTATCAGTTCATTAAAATTATGCGGTAATATCTTAGAAGAAAGACCGACGGCAATACCCTCAGCCCCTTGCGTCAACAACAGAGGAAATTTCACCGGCAATGTTACCGGCTCTTTATTTCTCCCGTCGTAAGACAATTTCCATTCGGTAGTCTTGGGGTTGAATACCACTTCCAGCGCAAATTTCGACAAACGCGCCTCTATATAACGGGGAGCCGCCGCGCTATCGCCGGTAAGGATATTACCCCAGTTACCCTGTTTATCTATCAACAGCTCCTTTTGTCCCAACTGCACCAAAGCGTCGCCGATAGAAGCATCGCCGTGAGGGTGAAACTGCATGGTATGCCCCACAACATTCGCAACCTTATTATAACGCCCGTCGTCAAGCCGTTTCATAGAGTGCAATATACGACGCTGAACAGGTTTAAGACCATCATTCAAATGCGGAACCGCCCGTTCAAGTATCACATACGAGGCATAGTCAAGAAACCAATTCTGGTACATCCCCGTCAATTGATATTTCAAGTCGGGTTTAACACCATCCGGCAATTTGTAATTTGAATGACTTTCCTCGCCCAACTCATTGGCAGCCCTATCAAACGCATCATCTTCGGCAGAAAAATCCTCCTGTTCTATATCTTCACTCATATCGAAAACAACTTTTTTAATTTTTTATCGGCATATTCGCTATATGCACTTGCAAAAATACAAATTTAATCGAAAAAAATGATTTACTTTGCGGTTTATAAATCACCTTCGGCGGGCTGTTCTGCCTGCACGGAGTATAGAAAATTAGAAAATAACGAGACTGTATAGTGTAAAAAGTATGGCACAAGAAGACGTTTTTAAGAAATTAGTATCTCACAGTAAAGAGTATGGATTCGTATTCCCGTCAAGCGAAATATACGATGGCTTAGCCGCCGTATACGACTATGGACAGATGGGTGTTGAACTGAAAAACAATATCAAAAAATATTGGTGGGACAGCATGGTGCTGTTGCACGAAAACGTAGTGGGCATAGACTCGGCGATTTTTATGCACCCCACTATCTGGAAAGCGTCCGGACACGTAGATGCGTTCAACGACCCCTTGATAGACAATAAAGACTCTAAAAAACGCTATCGTGCCGATGTTCTGATTGAAGAACAAATAGCCAAATACGACGAAAAAATCAATAAAGAGGTTGAAAAAGCGGCAAAACGTTTCGGCGATTCATTCAATGAAACGATGTTCCGTCAAACCAATCCCCGCGTATTGGAACACGCCGCCAAACGAGAAGAATTGCATACACGGTTCAGCAACGCTTTAAATGCGAATGATTTGGCAGAACTTCGTCAGATTATTTTAGACTACGACATCGTATGCCCTATCAGCGGAACAAAAAACTGGACGGAAGTACGTCAATTTAACCTGATGTTCTCTACCGAAATGGGTTCTACCGCCGACGGCGCTATGAAAGTTTACCTTCGCCCCGAAACTGCGCAAGGTATCTTTGTAAACTACCTGAACGTACAAAAAACCGGACGCATGCGCATTCCTTTCGGTATCGCGCAAATAGGTAAAGCGTTCCGCAACGAAATCGTCGCCCGTCAATTTATTTTCCGTATGCGCGAATTCGAACAAATGGAAATGCAATTTTTCGTACGTCCGGGAGAAGAACTCGAATGGTTTAAAAAATGGAAAGCCATTCGCTTAAAATGGCATCAGGCATTAGGATTCCCCGCATCGAAATACCGGTATCACGACCACGAAAAGTTAGCGCACTACGCCAACGCCGCAACCGACATTGAATTTGAAATGCCGTTCGGATTCAAAGAAGTAGAAGGAATACACTCGCGCACAAACTTCGACTTAGGCAGCCATGAAAAATATTCCGGTAAAAAATTACAATATTTCGATCCCGAATTGAACGAATCGTACGTACCGTATGTAATAGAAACCTCTATCGGCGTAGACCGGATGTTCCTCAGCGTAATGGCCGGTTCATACTGCGAAGAAGAACTGGAAGGCGGCGACAAACGCGTCGTTATGAAATTCCCCCCGCAGTTAGCCCCGATAAAATTAGCGGTACTGCCGTTGGTAAAAAAAGACGGACTACCCGAAAAAGCCCGCAGCATTATCGACACCTTAAAATTCGACTTCAAATGCCAATACGACGAGAAAGACTCTATCGGCAAACGTTACCGCCGTCAAGACGCTATCGGAACGCCTTTCTGCGTAACGGTAGACCACCAGTCGCTCGAAGACGACACCGTTACGGTTCGTTTCCGCGACACGATGGCTCAGGAACGTGTTGCTATCGCCGACTTGGCATCTATCATCGGCGAACAAGTGAGCTTGAAATCGCTATTGAAAAAAATTACCGAATAAAATATAAGCGACTTTTTCAAACATTATCCGTACAGTTTTCACAAACGTTTTTCGAAAAAGCAGGATAATGCAAACAAACATCACTTAAAAATTAATTTAATAGACACATAAAATGAAGCATTTGTTAAGTATCATAATTCTTGGTCTGACAGTATCTTTCTTCTCTTGCGCCGATGACGATGAATGGAAAGGATACAACGATTGGAGAAAACTGAACCTTGCTGATTTTGTTGAAAAAACTTCTGAAACGGTAAACGGAGAGAAAGTGTACGAAATGATTATTCCCGAATGGAATAATACCGCCTACATTTTGCGCAAACGTAACTACAAACAAGGTACGGGAACACAATCTCCTTACTTTACCAGTACGGTATCAGTAAACTACGTTATGAAAACTTTGGATGGCGAAGTTTTTGAAAGTACCGCAGACGCAGACACTTTAACCACGTTGAAAGTTAGCGATCAAATTGCAGGACTGCAAATCGCCCTCCAATACATGAAAGTGGGAGATAGCTGCGAATTTATTATTCCCGCAGACCTCGCATATTCAAGTATCATTAAATACGATATGTACGGAAACGTATTACTCCGCCCGTATTCAAATCTTACGGTAAATATCAAACTCATCGATATACCGGGATTAAACAAAGAATAATCTCCCTCTCAAGGAACACAAAAAGGGTATAACAAACAAAAAAGCGGGTTGCCAATTATGGTTGAGGCAACCCGCTTTTTTGTATTCAGAATTTCTATGTTCAACGTTTTTCGCTTACGGCCTCCTGACGTTTTACAATAATATCGGCCATGAAACGATACAACGCCTGATCTTCCGGTTCGGTAGACTTATACAAATCATACCACGCCGTTCCCCCCTGATAATAGGCTATATCCAAACTATCCAACACGCCGTTACGCTGAAAACCGTGCAGATAATCGTACATACGCTGGCCTCTTCCATGTTTTTTCAACGCCCGTTCATCAAACTCCATCTCCACATTCATATTGTTTTTACGGGCAAAAGCGCACGCAGTATCGATATGGTCTGAAGTAAGTTCATCCCGGAAAAAGAAATTAGGCTGAATATACGCATGTTCAAAATTAAGCGATTTCCACTCCGTATTGCCATCCGAGCCCCAATAAGGAATCCAATAAAAACCCAAATCTTTCTCTTGTATATAATCGCCTATCGGCTTAGCTATGGTACGGCTGTTGGTTGCCTCTTCCGCAATCCAGTAAAAACCGGACAATTCAAGATGTTTAGGAGCAACCGAATCGAATTTGGCAATAGCGTAATCAATATACCATTTACACGCCGCTATTCTATCCGGCACACTGTCGAAATCAAGAGATTTTCCGTCTAACTCGCCCCAATCTTTTTGTCCGGGAATCGGCTCGGGCAAACACAATACCACCCGACGTTTAAAACAAGGCGCTCCAATCTCTTTGGCAACATCCTCAATGCAATCGTCCAATGCACAAACAGCATTTCCGGGACGCAGATAATTATTCAACAAATAAGACCACTCCTGTTTACGAGCTCCCGTCTTTTCATAATAAGAAGCATAACAACGCCCCTTTCCGTCTTTAAATTCGAGAAACAAAAAGCCGTCGAACAACCAATGAGGTTGTTTGGCCGAATCTGTATAAACAACATACGGATATAACGTTTCCTTATTCCATTTGTAATTACGATGCGCTCCGCCGTCGTAAATCAATACAAGGTCACGAATACTATGCGAAGCCGACAACTCTTTCGGTTTCTGCTTCATACATGCCGGCAAAACGCTCATCAACACGCAAGACAGCATAATAAAAGGAACAAATTTTCTCATTGTAGTTAAGTGTTTATTAGTTATTACTTTATACGGCGAACTGCCATTAACTGATGCGTATAATTATCCTTTTCCGTATAAATACCCCGATTATCAATTTTGTCTATCCGCACACATCCCGAAGCATGTATAATGGTACGGGGCGAAATTAAAATCCCGACATGCGACGCTTTTCCTCCGGGACGCCCAAAAAAAGCCAGATCACCCGGCAACGAATCTTCTAATGAGAGAATTTCCTTGCCTTTAAGAGCCTGTTGCCAAGCATCACGAGGCAACACAACGTCATTTATATTATAAACCAACTGTACAAATCCGGAACAATCTATACCCATAAAATTCCGTCCACCCCACAAATAAGGGGTATTGACAAGTTGATAAGCTGTACGGACACACTGTTCTGACGAGTGCCACCAAGTTGCGCCCAATTCTCCTCGTTCTAAAATATAATGTCGATTTCCGAACTCAAACCTTCCGCAATCTTCCTGATAATCGGGAATACGGCTTCCCATAGGAAGATACAGCGAGCAATTGTCTGATGAGGGAGAAGAAAAAGAAGCGAAAGCCGATTTAACAATCGGCCGGTTTTTATATGCCGCTCCGCTGAACGACAAAAGAGACGGGCGCACCGTTTTTCGGTCTATCCATCCGCAATATCCGTCGGCAGTCTCTACTTCGAACCACTTTTCCGTCGCAGATACCACTCCGGCTATCTCCCCGAAGAGCATCTGGCTAACCATCTCCGCGCGTTCTTCGGCCTTATCCCGCATCGGGACAACCGGCACGCAAGCCTCTACAAAAGTAATATCCACATCCGCCATTTATTTTATTTAAACCGTTTCGCCATTTCATCATTACTTATCAATGAGAGAACCGGCTTGCCATCAGGCGTCAAACTCGGCTCGGGACATGCAAACAAGGCATCTATTATCAATTCCATATCTGCCTCCGAAAGCACCTGTCCATAAGGGGTAGCGGTAGACTCCGCCAACGACAGCGCAATAGCGTTGTGCATGTCGCTTTTTACATCCAGCCCTTTTTGCGTGGCATTTTCTATCATTTGCCGAATCAAAGTTTCAATATCGGCGCCTTCACTTCCTTCGGGCACAGCATTTACAGCGTAAGAAAAATTGCCCATATCGGACAGTTCAACCCCCAAGAAAGCAACATCCTCCATAATCTCTTCTAAAACGGCAGCTTGCGATGCCGATAAACGAATCATTTCCGGGAAAAGCACTTTTTGAGAAACACCTTGTTTGCGAGATATTTGTTTTATATAACGATCAAATAAAATGCGGACATGCGCACGGTGTTGGTCAATCAGCATAATCCCCGACTTCACCGACGTCAAAATATACCTCCCCTTTACCTGCAAATGCTGATAACCGGTATTTATATTCGCAATAGGCTCTATCTGCATCTGTTTCGGTTCGGTAATCTCCTCTACCTCAGGAAGTCCCTTCGCAATAGGTTCCTGAGCCGATTCCGGTTCCGGCCTTTCTCTATTAGACTCAAAACCCTCGTACAACTTCGACCACTCAAATGCCGGACGTTTCGATATTGATGCCGTCTTAAACGGATTATACGACGGATTATACGAAACCTGAGGCGGTTTTACCTCCTGACCTTTCCGCAAAGGAGGTATATCCGGAGCATCATCCATATCGAAATCAATAGAAGGAACCGCATTGAACTTGCCCAAAGCCTCTTTTACCGCAGCAAAAATAATCTGCCAGATAGGCTGTTCGTTTTCAAACTTTATTTCCGTCTTCGTAGGATGTATATTTACGTCTATCGAAGCCGGATCGACATCCAGATACAAAAAATAATTCGGCATTTTCCCTGCCGGAATCAACTGGTCATAGCTCTGCATCACAGCCTTATGAAAATACGGATGCCTCATATAACGTCCGTTTACAAAAAAATACTGTAAA
>JAFUKV010000101.1 GCA_017467745.1 Bacteroidaceae bacterium
AGTTAAACGAGTATCGTTAAATCGTATATCTCCCGATAATAACGGATTGTTTATTTTTCCTGACGCATGTATCCGGCTGTTCAATACACCTGCCAACGATACCATGCCCTCTGGCATAAACGAATTAATATGATTCAACGGGAAGTTTGTTACCGTTAATTCCACATCAATATTTTTTTCTCCCTCCGTCCAATATCTTCCCTCAATAGAAACTACGTTTTCCCGATTTATATCCAACCCTGCTTTCACTTGATAACGGGCATCCAACGTATCTTTGGCATGAGACAGATGCGATAATGACAGCCCGACATCACCTATCTGCACACGATCATATTGCAATGAATCTACAAAAAGATTCCCATCCACATCAAAATGTTCTTTCGATAAACACATTGAAACGTCCGCCGCCAAAATTCCGCCTATCGGAGGCATAAAAGGAAAAGACCGCAACGTTGTGCCTATATCTATACCCGCTAACGACACCTTGACATCATCTTTGCCGGTAGAATAAACCATAAATTTTTTATCTCTGCCAGATAGTCTGAAATCGGCCGAAACCGTACCGCCGAAACCGTATGTTATATAGTTATCTGGATTGATGCTCCACTTTTCAAAACCCAGAACAGGGTCAACGGTCAAATACTTATACGTCACCAAAGAATCCGTATAACTCAATCGGCTCTTGAAATCAAATCCCGTTTCACCTTTCTTATTCATTTCATAACAATCCATATCGAGCGCATTGCCATACCATTTTCCGTGCATTCCGGCAGTACCTATATCCAACGAGTTAGAAGGAAGATTTGACAATTTCACGTTATATAGCAACATACTGTCTACTTGTGCCAACCGCCACGAAAGAGAATCCAACACAATTTGCCCGGCAGAAAACCCGGTTACGCCACCTCGCAAAAGAAATGGAGAAACCGTATCGGAAACAACAGCCAACGACGCATTTTTTATTTGAAGATTTTTCGACTTCAAAAAATTACCGATAAAATTATTATTTCCGGCATCAGCCGTCAACCTAAAACTCGGCATCTTTTCCTGTACCTTTCGCATATCGACGGTTCCCTGCATTATCTGTTCTGTTAAAACAGCCATGCCTTGCGATATTTTTTCAGGAAAACGAACAATATTATCTTCCGCTCGAAAATCGGCTTTGAAATCGCCCGAATGCAATGAAGCGGACAAATACGAGCACGTTCCGTCTACATGCACCAAAACATCTCTAAAAAGATTTTTTTTATGATTTGCCTGCCAAGAAAAATTCGTAATCCGACTATCCGCATTGAAAGTCAAACTGTCTGAGGCCGAAGCGTCTACCGTTAAGCCAAACGCCAAGATAGACTCCGTCGGAGAAAAATTCAACCGTTTCAAATCTATTTGTCTGAAATCGCCGGATAAAGACAACTTGCCTCCCTCTTTTTTGATATTTCCGGCAGCGGAGACTCCTAAATCCAATGCTTGCGAGGCGCTATTGAGCGTTGCCGAATAAAATCCGTTTTCCAACTTAGCATCCAAATCTATATCACGGTAATCATATCCTCTGAAATCGAAATTTCGCACTTTTAACAGGGCTTTCGCCTGAGTAGCCGGATTCAAAAAATCGTACCTCTTGCCCGAAATGTGGGCTGTTAGAGATACCTTGTTTAAAGAATCGGCAGGAAGAAAACGCCCCAATGGGAAAGAATCTGTTTTCAATTCTACATTATACTGTTCACGAGGCAAAGACACCGACCCCGACAGGTTAAGAGAACTGCCATTTGCTACCAATGAAAGACGTGGATTGATATTTCCCGAAAAAGCGTCTGCATCAATCGTTAAAGATGTTCCATCCGGAATAACGAATCGCATCTGCCCATTTTTGTTCAACAACAAAGAAAAAAGTTCTCCTTTAAAAATATCGCATCGCGCATACAGCGTACCCGAAATTTTTTCCGGTTGCAACAAATCAGAAATCTCGCCTTTCATTTGCCAGTCCATATAGCCGGGAACTGTTACATTCAAATGTTCCGCTTTCATCCGTTGCCATGACCCGGAAAGTTTTCCCGATATTTCGGCAGTCAAATTCTCTAACTCTTTATGCTGCATAAAAAGAGAATCTAAGACCGGCGAAAATTCAGAAAAATCCAAATGTCCGGACAATTCAGCAAAAACCGGAGCCTCTTTTTGCTGAGAAAAAAACGCAGAAGAAATATCTGCCGATAAAGAAAGCAGAGACCTATCGTTTAGGATACGTGCTTTCTGAATACGTATAGCCCCGTTTTCCATACCGAATATTCCAGATAACGCCCGTATAGCCAAACCACTCCGCTCTGTCGCCTGCACTTGCGAAATCTTTACATACACCGAACTTCCCTGATTATAAAACGTATCTATTTCAACGCCTATATGGTTTATTCCTATATACTCCGGATTAAACGCCGCCGACGGTTTAACATCGCTGTTTCCATATAAAAATTGATTATCTCTGATAGATATGCGCCCTGTGGATATTGTCCATTCTTTTCCGAAAGATATAGTATCTCCCACAACATTCTCTTCCTCAGCCTCTTTCCGTGCAGGCGGAGCGTACAGATACGAATATCGTCCCGGAGACAACTCTATACCTCTCACATTTACCCGCTGATTGCCCAAATCAATACTGCAACCCTCTACCTCCGCTTTTTCTAAAATAGCGGAAATATCCGTCTCCGGCTCAGACAGCGACAAATCAAGCGATATATCCGATAACGATAATTTTTCCGCCGATATTCTCCACCTAACCCCAGCAGTGTCCGACGAAATAGAATCTTTTTGAGAAACGCCTATTTTTACAGAACCGGAAACGCCCGATAAATCAATCTTCGACAGGCGAACATCTTGGCTATTCAAATCTATTTCAGACGGGCTGATCTGAAAACTCCGAGCTTTAACCGATACACCCATACCAGACTGCTCGTCCGTATAATTGAGAAATGCGTTTTGAAATAAAAAACGATTTATTTTTACCTCTTTATGCAAAAGAGGAAACAATGCGACACGCGCCTTAATTTCATCGCAGACCAACAATGTGTCAGCCGTCCCACTCAGCACTTTTACCGTATCGACTGACAAATTCAATGGAAAATTCAACCGAATCCGAGATACGGAAACATTCATACCGGTCTGTTCGCTTAACCGCCGTTGTACCTGATTTTTGGCAAAATCTTGTATAAAAGGTGTATAAAGCAACAACGGAAGCAACAATACTACCAATAAAAAGATAATAGCAATACGGCTTATATATCGGAATACTCTTTTCATTCGTTATATTCGGTTACGGTTGCACATAGTACTGAATTAACAAATATAGACTTTTTTTGTTTTCATTCAAACTTTAAAAATAAAGAATAAAAAAAGGCTCCAAAAGTCCGGTTCCTCCTGTATATTCTGCAAACTCCATTAAAATTAAAACATTGCTCTTCCCGAATTTAATAATACCTTTGTACACTTGATATACGCGACAAAATACAAACTATGAAAAAGCAAAATATCCTTTTTTATATATATTTTCTGTTCGGAATAACGGCAAACGCACAAACCTCCTATTTTACAGACGGCTATCACGGAGGCGTTTTCGGGCACTACCCAATATGGCAAACAAAGTTCATGATGGATAGGCTAAACGAACATCCCGGCTGGAAAATTTGCCTTGAATTAGAGCCGGAAACATTCGATTCTGTAAAAGTATGGACTCCGAAAGAATATACAGAATTTGTCGATTTCGTAACCGAACACAACGGAAAACTGCTGGAATTTACCAACCCCACGTATGCGCAACCCTATTGTTACAATATTTCGGGAGAAAGTTTGATTAGGCAATTTTCTTTCGGCATAAACCTCTTACGCAAACACTTTCCGGAACTTACATTTTCCACCTATGCGGTTGAAGAACCTTGTTTTACAAGTGTTTTACCTCAAATATTAAAACAATTCGGATTCAAATATGCCGTGCTTAAAAATCCCGATACCTGCTATGGAGGATATGCCGAACCGAACGGAGGCGAATCTATTAATTGGATAGGAGCAGACAGTTCGGTAATCACTACCGTTCCTCGATACGACGCAGAGCAATTAGAAGAAAATTCTACGTGGCAGACAACGGCATGGCGAAATTCTCAAAAATATCTGAAAGCCTGCTTTGATGCAGGTATTAAAAATCCTGTCGGTATGTGTTACCAAGACGCCGGATGGGAAAACGGTCCTTGGTTGGGCTCTCCCCAAAAAAGCAAAAGCATTTATACACTTTGGTCTAACTACATAGAAAATATAGTAGATTCCACAACAGACAACAGGACACTGACACAAGAAAATTTCCGCGTCAGTTTAATGTGGGGCAGCCAAGTACTGCAACGGCTGGCGCAAGAAATTCGCCAAACGGAAAACAAATTGGTTCAAACGGAAAAAATCGCCGTACTTCAAAAATATTTCGACAATAAACATTGGAATCAAGAAACATTCAATACCGCTTGGCGCGGATTATTACTATCGCAACATCACGATTGTTGGATTGTTCCATATAACAAAATGGGACGCACCGGACGCACATGGGATGAGAACGTCTCTCTGTTTACAACTGCAAGCCAGAATTTATGCGACGACTTGACCGGATATTCCAACACTTTTACCGGAAAAATCCGCATTTACAACACATTAGGCAAGCCGAGAAAAGAGATTGTTTCTTATAATTTGCCGGATTCTTATCAAAACACGGATGTTGCAATAACCGACCATCGCGGAAAACATATTGTTTCGCAAAAAAATATCAATAACACTATCTTCTTCATGGCAGAAGTTCCCGCTATGGGATTTGCCGATTACACCGTCAAAGCAAGAAAAAATAGGTCGGAACAAACCATCTCTACAAAATGGCTATCATCCGGAAAATTCCAGATAGAAAGCGATTTATACCGTATAGAACTCGACCCGTTACAAGGAGGCTCAATAACATCATTATACGATAAAAAATTACGGAGAGAATGGGTCAATACATCTTCTCCATACGCCTTTAACGGACTGCGAGGCAATTTCTACGAAGAAGGCGGCATGATGTCGTCCTCCCAAAGAATGGCACAATTATCCATTGTAGACGCAGGCGAATTATCCGCCACAATAAAAATAGAAGGAAAAATAGGCCGATACCCTTTTACTCAACACCTTACAATAAAATCGGGAGAGCCGCGCATCGACATGAGACTCGTAATAGATTGGCAATCGAATCCGCACATAGGCGAATATAAAGAACAAAGTCGTTGGCAAGAAGTAAGAAAAGCGTTTTATGACGACCGTTACAAATTGCATCTTCTCTTTCCCGCCGCTTTAAACAGTTCGGAAATTTATAAAAACGCCCCGTTCGATATCTGCCGGAGCAATTTGAAAAATACATTTTTCAACCGATGGGACAGTATCAAGAACAACGTCATTCTGAACTGGGTAGATCTGTACGATAAAAAAGAAGAGTGCGGGTTAACGCTCTTCACAGACCATACCACAAGTTACTTACACGGCGAAAACTATCCGCTCGGACTAACCGTACAATATTCCGGAACCGGACTATGGAGCGCAGATTATAAAATTAAAGGAAAAACAGATATTCATTACAGTATTTTACCTCATCGCAACAAATGGGATGAGCGGGATATATCGTTTGAAAATTCAAGATTAAACGAACCCTTGATTGTCCGGAACATCCCTGCCGAAACGGTATGTACAACGCAATCACTCGTTCAATTGCCCGATAATGGAGTAGAAATCAGCGCAGCCTATTACGATGGAGACAATTTGATAGTACGCCTCTATAATGAGGGGACAAGCGGACATAAGCAAATTTTATTATCATTTATTCCCCAATATGCCGAAACCATTAAGCTGAACAAGGAAAAAGATTCCGATTGCAAAATCCTACACAAAAAATCCGGTTCCGAAATCAATTTGTAT
>JAFUKV010000102.1 GCA_017467745.1 Bacteroidaceae bacterium
AAAATATACTTTTACACAGTAAAAATAAAATGCAGAATGAGAAAACTGAATAAATACAACATCACGTGCATCATACTGTTATACGGATATTTATGTTATTTGTTAATAAGCGGATACGGAGGTTTCACTACCCGCGCAACGCTTACTATGATAGCTTCGGGCATCATTATATTCGTACCTATTTATAAACATTTGAGAAATAAGAAACAATAATACCATACAGAGCGAAACAAGATATCCTGTTTTGGTTTCAATTATTTTTTTTATCTCTTTTTTAAACGTACTTTTGCACCTTGTAAAATTACGTTGAATTGACGCCACACAAAATGGAATCTATTTTACCTACTATAAATACGCCGTCCGATTTACGAAAACTACCGCAATCATATCTTCCTCAGGTATGCGATGAGCTACGCGAATTTATTATTGATGAATTAGCACAGAATCCGGGACACTTCGCATCCAGCTTAGGTAGCGTAGAACTAACCGTCGCATTGCATTACGTTTTCAATACTCCTTACGACCGTATCGTTTGGGACGTAGGACATCAGGCATACGGACATAAAATATTGACCGGACGTAGGGATAGATTTTATACGAACCGGAAATTAAACGGACTAAGCGGATTTCCCCTTCCTTCGGAAAGTGCATACGATGCCTTTATTGCCGGTCATGCGTCTAATTCCATATCAGCGGCATTAGGTATGGCAGTGGCTTCGAACTTGAAAAACGAACAAGACCGCAAAGTAATAGCCGTTATCGGCGACGGGGCTATATCAGGCGGATTGGCGTTTGAAGGATTGAACAATGCTTCTACCCACCCGAACAACCTGCTTATCATACTAAACGACAACAACATGTCTATCGACAATAATGTAGGCGGGTTAAACGAGTATTTAGTAGACATAACCACATCGAAACGATATAATAAAATACGTTACAGTTTGTATCAGGCGATGAAAAAATTCAACCTCATAGGCGAAGAACATCGCGGTACAATCTTACGGTTCAACAATAGCTTGAAAGCGCTGCTGACCAAACAACAAAATATTTTCGAAGGGTTGAACATCCGCTATTTCGGACCGATGGACGGACATGATGTAAATGCGATGATAAAGGTTCTTACCGATATTAAAGAGATGTCCGGGCCTAAAATATTACATATACACACCGTAAAAGGTAAAGGATACAAACCCGCAGAAGAAGCGGCGACGGAATGGCACGCTCCGGGTAAATTCGATAAAAAAACCGGAATACGACTTGTCTCGAACGACTCGAATCTCCCTTCCCGTTATCAGGATGTTTTCGGACATACATTGGTAGAACTGGCCGAAAAAAACGAAAAGATAGTAGGTATCACTCCGGCCATGCCCACAGGTTGTTCCATGACGTTTATGATGAAACATTTTCCCGACAGAGTTTTCGATGTCGGAATAGCGGAAGAACATGCGGTAACTTTTTCGGGTGGACTGGCAAAAGAAGGAATGTTGCCTTTCTGTAACATTTATTCGACGTTCATGCAACGGGCATTCGATGAAATAATCCACGATGTAGCACTCCAAAAACTACACGTTATTTTCTGTATAGACCGCGCCGGGCTGGTAGGCGAAGACGGAGCTACGCATCAAGGAGCATTCGACCTTGCATATCTCAATTGCATTCCGAATATGACTATCGCTTCGCCGATGAACGAACACTATCTGCGCCATTTAATGTTTACCGCAGAACTATTCGACGCTCCTATCGCCATACGATACCCTCGTGGTAGAGGAGTTCTGCCGGATTGGCATTGTGAGCCCCAAATTTTAGAAATAGGTAAAGGCCGAATGATAAACGATGGCAATGATATTGCCGTAATAAGTATAGGCCCAATTGGGAATATTGCACAAAAAGCCATCCGGAAAGCCGCAGAAAAAGGCGTATCGGCCGCCCATTTCGACATGATTTTTTTAAAACCGATAGACGAAGAGCTGCTTCACCAAATAGCCCGCAAATACAAAAAAATAATCACGCTTGAAGACGGAACAAAAAAAGGAGGCTTAGGCTCGACCGTCATTGAATTCATGGCGGACAATGATTATACACCCCGTATAAAACGAATGGGACTGCCCGACAAGTTTATAGAACAAGGTACTGTAAACGAACAATACGCTTTATGCGGAATAGATGAAACTGCTATCTTAGATACATTACTTCATTTCGATTAATTATTCACAGAAAGATTTTATATATTTGCGCCATATTCAGGGTTTAGGCACATAAAGCACGATAAAATGAAGATTATTATTGTCGGAGCCGGAGAAGTAGGCACTCATTTAGCGAAACTCTTATCGCGCGAAGATCAAGACATTGTCTTAATTGACGACGATGAAAAGAAGTTAGAACCGTTAAACGCAAGCTACAATTTGATGACAATTGTAGGTTCGCCCACTTCTATAAAGATAATGAAAGAAGCCGGCGTCAACAAATGCGATCTGTTTATTGCCGTAACACCCCACGAAACGCGCAACATTACCGCATGCATGCTGGCATCTAATTTAGGCGCCAAGCAAACAGTAGCCCGCATAGACAATTACGAATACCTGCAACCTGAAAATAAAACCTTCTTCCAAAAATTAGGTATCGACGAACTTATTTATCCGGAAATGTTGGCCGCACAAGAAATTGTAACGGCATTAAAACGTACATGGGTAAGACATTGGTTTGAATTTTGCAACGGTAAACTAATTCTAATAGGCGTAAAACTACGGGAAAGTTCGGCTATTATCAATTGCAAGTTGAGTGACTTGACTCGTACCGTAAATTATTTTCACATAGCTCTGATAAAACGCAAGGACGAAACAATTATTCCTCGCGGTAACGACACGTTACAAATAGGAGACATCGCATATTTTACCACTACCCCCGAACATGTACAAGACATTCGGCAATTAACGGAAAAAAAAGAAATAGATGTCCGCAATGTTATGATACTCGGTGGCGGCCGCATTACAGTAAGGACAGCCGTACACGCCCCGGACAAAATAAAAATCAAAGTCATCGAATCCGATAGCGAAAAATGTTACAAAATCTCCGAAAAAATGAGCCATGACGTAATGATTATCAATGGCGATGGACGAGATATTGACCTCTTGCGAGAAGAAGGAATCAGCGACATGGATGCCTTTATCGCACTTACAGACAGTTCGGAAACCAATATTTTAGCTTGCTTGACAGCGAAAGGGTTCGGCGTACCGAAAACCGTAGCCGAAGTTGAGAATCTTGCATACATCTCAACGGCAGAAGGGT
>JAFUKV010000103.1 GCA_017467745.1 Bacteroidaceae bacterium
ACGTTGTATGTAAAAGAGGGCGTTAATAAGAAATTTGTGATAGTAGATGCCGGCATGACCGATTTGATACGTCCCGCTTTGTACGATGCTTATCATAAAATAGAAAATATCAGTTCGGATGCTTCGGTAGAACAATATGATGTGGTGGGGCCTATTTGCGAATCGTCCGATTGTTTTGGAAAAGCAATAGAACTGAACGGAACAAAACGGGGAGATTTAATCGCTATGCGTTCGGCCGGAGCGTATGGCGAGATTATGGCTTCGCGCTATAATTGTCGAGCTTTGCCCGGAGTACATTATTCGGAAGAATTCTAACAGATAACTGAATTTACAAAAAACGTGTTGAGATAAAATGATTTTATTTCAGCGCGTTTTTGTATATAGAGTATTGAAAAATATAGAGTTATAAATAGAGAAGTGTATTTTTCATTAAAAAATATATTTTCAAATATGGGCGTAATAGAAAAAAGACTATCTTTATAAAATAAACAGCAATTTATAAAATTCGTCACAATGAAAAACAAACTATTATTAGCCTCCGTCTGCTTCATAATGGGAGCAGGAGGGCTGTCTGCTCAGCAAACGGAGCAACAGAAAGAGCATACGGTATATATGGTGTCGGATGCGCATCTGGATTCGCAATGGAATTGGGATGTCCGTACTACTATTGATGAGTATGTGTATAAAACGTTAGTGCAAAACATCTGGTTGTTGGAGCATTATCCTAATTATGTGTTTAACTTTGAGGGGGCGGTCAAGTATAACTGGATGAAAGAGTACTATCCGTTGGAGTATGAAAAAATAAAGAAGTATATAAAAGAAGGTCGTTGGCATATTTCCGGAAGCACGTGGGACGCTACCGATACGAATATCCCGTCTCCGGAGTCGTTTTTTAAGAATATTTTGCTTGGGCAGGAGTTTTATAAGAATGAATTTGGAGTAAAGTCTACGGATATATTTTTGCCGGACTGTTTCGGTTTCGGATATACGTTGCCTACCATTGCCGCCCATAGCGGACTTATAGGTTTCTCTACCCAAAAATTAGGTTGGCGTACTAATCCTTTTTACGAAAATGGTAAAAGAGAGCCGTTTCCTGTTGGTATATGGCAAGGTATAGACGGAGCTCGCATATTTGCGGCTTTGGCCGGCGGAAGTTATACCGGAAAATATAATGGTGAAGATATAAGCAGCAACAGAGGTTTGATGAGATCTGCCCAAGAAAGTGCGAACAATACGGCATATCGTTATTATGGTACTGGGGATACGGGAGGATCACCTACTATTTCTTCGGTAGAATCTATTGAAGCGGGATTAAAGGGTGAAGGTCCTTTAAAAATTGTCAGCGCTACTTCTGATCAGCTTTTCCAGAAATATATGCCGATTGAATCTCAAAATTCATTGCCGGTTTATAACGGAGAGTTGCTGATGGATGTTCACGGAACAGGATGTTATACCTCTCAGGCTGCCATGAAAATGTTCAACCGCCGTAACGAACAATTGGGCGATATGGCAGAGCGTTCTTCTGTAATGGCCGATTGGTTAGGTGTTCAAACGTATCCTGCATCGACGTTGACAAATGCTTGGCGTCGTTTTATCTGGCATCAATTCCACGACGATCTTACAGGAACCAGTATTCCGAAAGCATACGAATATTCATGGAACGACGAGTTGATTTCTCAAAGTCAGTTTGCAGATGTTGTTACGGCAGCCAGCGGCGCAATAATTTCTACAATGGATACACGGGTAAAGGGTACAGCGGTTGTTGTGTACAATCCATTGGGATTTAAACGTCAGGATGTAGCCGAAGCCTATGTGCCGATGAAAAAAGCTCCTAATGGAGTAGCCGTATATAATGAAAACGGAAAAGCGGTAAAATCTCAGTTTCTTGGATATGAAAACGGAAAAGCGCACATCTTGTTTGAAGCAGAGACAGAGCCGGTAAGTTACGCTGTTTACGATGTGCGGGTTGCCGGAAAAGATAAGGCGTCTAAGCAATTGTCTACAAGTAAGAATACGATAGAAAATGAAGTATATAAAATTACGTTGAATGCAGATGGCGATATTAGCTCCTTAATTGATAAACGCGCCGATAAAGAGTTGGTTCAATCGGGTAAGGCTATTCGTTTGGCCATGTTTACCGATAATCCGTCTCGCTCATGGCCGGCTTGGGAAATCATGAAAACAACTTTGGATGCAGAGCCCGTATCGGTAAAAGAAAACGTCAAAATCTCTGTTGAAGAGAACGGCCCTTTGCGCTCTGCCTTGAAAATAGAAAAAAGTTTCGGCGATTCTAAATTCGTTCAATATTTGCGTTTGTTCGACGGAGCGTTGGCAGACAGAATCGATGTGGTGAATGAAGTGGATTGGAATACGAAAAACGCTCTTCTGAAAGCAGAGTTTCCTATGAGTTTCTCAAACCCGGAAGCTGTTTACGACTTAGGAATCGGGCATCTTGGACGGGGTAACAACACCAAGACCGCTTACGAAGTGTATGCTCAATATTGGGCAGACTTAACTTCTTCCGATAACAGCTATGGCCTTTCTATTTTGAACAATAATAAATACGGATGGGACAAGCCCAACGACAATACTGTGCGTTTGACATTGCTTCATGCGCCTAAGGCCGGAGGCTACGCTTATCAAAGCGAACAAGATTTAGGACAACATGCGTTTACCTATTCAATGGTAGGACATCCCGGCGCATTAGCCGCACCGGAAACGGTAGAAAAGGCAGAATGTCTCAACCAACCGTTGGTTACTTTTATAGCTCCTTCTCATAAAGGCGAAAATGGTAAACAGCTTTCTTTCGTAAAAGTAAATAACTCTCAGGTTATATTGAAGTCTCTGAAAAAAGCGGAAGATGGCAATTCGTATGTATTGCGTTTCTACGAAACGGCAGGAAAACCGACAGACAAAGTTGAAGTGGAATTTCCTGTTGCAATAGAATCGGCTGTTGAAGTGAACGGTATAGAAGAACCGATAAAAGACGCGGTTGTTTCCGGAAATAAATTACAATTTACTGCAACGGCTTTCCAACCCAAAACATTCAGCGTAAAATTGAAAGCGCCTCAAAAGCAGTTTGTGAAAGCTGTATCGGAACCGTTAGAGTTGAAATATAACGATAGGGCTTATACACCGGATGCTTTCCGTCGTGAAGTGAACTTTGACGGACGCGGGTCTTCTTATGCCGCTGAGTTATTACCCGAAGTTATTACATACGACGGTGTAGATTTTAAATTAGGAAATGTAGGCAAAAATCATATAATTCGTTGTAAAGGCGAAAAAATAGAACTTCCTCAAACCGGTAAATACGATAAGCTCTATTTATTGGTAGCATCGTCTAATAGCGACCGTAAGGCTACATTTAAAATAGATGATAAAGAGTATCCGATAAATGTTCCGTATTATAGCGGATTCTATGGACAATGGGGACATAAAGACCACACCGAAGGATATGTAAAAGACGCTACGGTTGCATACGTAGGCGATCACCGCCATAATGGACGCTTGGGCAATGAATCGTATCTGTTTACTTATATGTTTAAAATAGCTTTGCCTATAACTCCCGAATCGAAGGTATTGGAATTACCGGATAATGAAAATATCGTAGTATTTGCCGCTACCTTATCTGATAACAGTGCCGATGATATTGTACCGGCAATGGAAATGAGAGCTTTGCCGTATAAAACTACTGATATTGTATATAAGACGGTTATTGATGCGGATATTATGAAAGACGCTAAGATTGCGGGAACGTCGGGGGCTGTTAATGATCGTGAGAAAGCTGAAATGGCGATAGACGGACGTATTCGGACTAAGTGGTGCGATAATAAGGCGGAAAATACGGAAAAATTTATTGAAATAGATTTAGGCTCAAATAAGTCGTTCAACGCATGGAAGATAGTACATGCTGGACGTGAGAGTGAGGAATATACTACGCGGGATTTTCGTATTGAGTATCGTCAGGACGGGCAGAACGCTTGGAATATTTTGACCGATGTGAAAGGAAATGAAGACGCGGAAAATGAAGAATTGTTGTCTCAACCGGTAAGTGCCCGATATGTTAAACTGATTATTACCAAAGGCGAACAAAAAGACGGAAATACGGCACGTATTTTCGAGTTTTTGGTAGGTAATATGGAATAATATTTATTCTGTGAAGAAAACCTCCGTATGATTTTTCATACGGAGGTTTTTCGTTGAAAGAATTTAGATAAATGTTTATTTTTGCAGATAATAAGTTTTGCTGTGAAGAATTAATGCATTATCTTTGCACCGCTAATACAAAATATTAACTAATTAATAAAATTTCAAATGGCAACAAAAATCAGATTACAAAGACATGGCCGTAACGACTATGCGTTTTACCAAATTGTAATCGCCGATAGCAGGGCACCACGAGATGGTAAATTTATTGAAAGGATAGGTTCTTATAATCCGAACACTAATCCTGCTACAATTACTCTTAACTTCGAGCGCGCTTTGTATTGGGTAAATGTCGGCGCACAGCCTACCGACACCGTACGCAGCATCCTTTCTAACGAAGGTGTGCTGTTGATGAAGCATCTTCAGGGAGGC
>JAFUKV010000104.1 GCA_017467745.1 Bacteroidaceae bacterium
AATGCATCGGACGCCCGCAAACATATGGATTACTATTCTCTGTCAAAATCCAAAACAAACCGCCACATGGAGCCGTTTATCATCAATATAGCTTCATCAGATAAGGCTGCCGAAATATCATCGTCGCACGAAGGTGAAGAGTTTATCTGGGTTATGGATGGAAAAGTAGAGATAAATTACGGAAACGACTCTTATATTTTAGAAACAGGAGACAGCATCTATTACGACTCTATCGTTCCGCATTGCGTTCACGCGGCAAAAGATTGTACAGCCAAAATTCTGGCAGTTGTTTATACCCCTATTTAATACCTTTTGATATTTTTCAGAGATGCAATTATTCGACAGAACATTAGGAGACTGGCTCGAACATTGGGCGGAAGTTTCACCCGATAAAGAATATTTAGTTTATTCCGATAGAAACCTGCGTTATACTTGGGCTCAATTCAACGAGCGAGTAAACACCGTAGCAAAAGGTTTATTGGCATTAGGAGTAGAAAAAGGGTCGCATGTAGGGATATGGGCTACCAACGTTCCCGATTGGCTGACATATTTATATGCTTGCGCAAAAATCGGAGCCGTATATGTTACGGTTAATACCAATTACAAGCAAAACGAATTGGAATATCTGGTAGAAAATTCAGATATGCACACTCTTTGCTTGATAGACGGAACATTCGAAAGCGACTACATTAAGATGACTTACGAGATGCTTCCCGAATTAAAAACCTGCCAACGCGGATTTTTAAGAAGCAAACGTTTCCCCCAAATGCGCAACGTGATTTACTTAGGTCAAGAAAAGCATCGGGGTATGTACAACACGCCGGAAGTTTTATTGTTGGGACAAACCGTCAGCGACCAGCGTTTAAACGACGCAAAAAAACAGGTAAGCTGTCATGATGTGATCAATATGCAATATACATCGGGAACAACAGGTTTTCCAAAAGGTGTTATGCTTTCACACCACAACATCGCAAACAACGGATTTTTGACAGGCGAGCACATGAAATTCACATCCGAAGATAAATTGTGCTGTTGTGTCCCGCTATTCCACTGTTTCGGTATCGTATTGGCAACCATGAACGTATTGACGCACGGATGTACGCAAGTAATGGTAGAACGGTTCGACGCTTTACTGGTGCTTGCCTCTATCCATAAAGAACGCTGTACCGCAGTATATGGCGTACCCACCATGTTTATAGCCGAGTTGAACCATCCGATGTTCGACATGTTTGATATGAGTTGTTTAAGAACCGGAATTATGGCAGGTTCTTTATGCCCGATAGAATTGATGCGACAGGTCAACACCAAAATGTTTATGGATGTAACGAGCGTTTACGGATTGACGGAGACCTCACCCGGTATGACACACTCGCGGATAGACGACCCGGCCGATGTACGCTATACTACCGTAGGTTCGGATTATGAATTTACCGAAGTAGCCGTAATCGACCCCGAAACGGGCGAAAGATGTCCTGACGGCGTACAAGGCGAAATGTGTTGTCGAGGATACAACGTAATGAAAGGCTATTACAAAAATCCGAAAGCTACCGCCGAGTGCATCGATAAAAACGGATTTCTTCACTCGGGAGATCTCGGCATAAAAGACGAAAACGGAAACTATCGTATTACAGGACGTATCAAGGACATGATTATCAGAGGCGGAGAAAACATATATCCTCGCGAGATAGAAGAGTTCCTTTATCATCTTGACGGCGTAAAAGACGTGCAGGTAGCCGCAGTACCTTCAAAGAAATACGGAGAAGAAGTCGGAGCATTCATCATTTTACACGAAGGCGCTAACTTGACGGAAAGCGATGTCAAAGATTTCTGCAAAGGAAAAATATCACGATATAAAATACCTAAATACGTATTTTTTGTAGATGGATTCCCTTTGACAGGAAGCGGAAAAATCCAAAAATACAAACTGAAAGATCTCAGTCTCGAACTTTTAGCTAAACAAGGAATCGTTCCGGTATAAAAAAATATTTTTATCGATAATTTAACCGAACGAGAGAGAACACTACCCAATGACCTTCTCTCTCGTTCTTTTTAACCTATAAATTTCAGAACTATGTATAAACTTTCTCTTATCGCATTATTGTCTTATCTAATAGCCTGTTCGCCAAGAGAGAACTCGAAAGAATATACGCTATGGTATAATACTCCCGCAAAGAGCTGGATGAACGAAGCCTTACCCATAGGCAACGGTTATATAGGCGCCATGTTTTACGGCGGCGTTCCGACAGACGAAATACAAATATCGGAGGAAGGAATCTGGGCAGGAGGTCCGGGATCCAACCCGCAATATAACGGAGGCAATAAAAAAGAGAGTTGGAAACATCTCGCCAATATCCGTTCTCTGCTGGCGCAAGGAAAAACATCAGAAGCGGGAAAATTAGCCAATACCTACATGGTAGGAGAAATATCTTCCGCAAAAGGAGAAGCGGAGTTCGGCGACTATGGAGCGCAACAGCCGTTCGGGTCTCTGCTGATTACAACAGACGGCATAGACTCTACCTATACCGATTATTTTAGAAAACTGAACATCTCTCAATCGTTGGGTTCCGTATCTTTTAAACACAAAGGTTCCAACTACAAAAACTTTTATTTCGCATCTTATCCTTCGCGGCTATTAGTTTTCCGTTATACCAATAACTGTAAAAACGGAGCTACTTACCGCATGGCATACACATCGCCTCATAAAAATACGAATATAACCGCAATAGATAATAATACGATAAAGATAGAAGGCGCATTAGAATCGAATGGAGAACGATTTGAAGGATTAGTTTGGATAAAAACCGACGGGGTTCCTTATTTTTCAGAAAATGAGTACAAAATAGAACAAGCGCGAAATGTAGAATTTTATGTTTCGGTGGCATCTGCATATAAAAATACATTTCCCGATTATACAGGAACCAATTACGAGGCTATCAACCGTACCGCCATTGAAAAGGCAAAAACAAGCACTTACGAGCATTTATTGAAAGAACATATCAATGATTACAAAGGTCTTTTTGACCGTGTATCGCTCTCTCTAAACTCCGCACCCGATACCTCGACACTCCCTACCGACCAACGACTGCTGCAATACAGCAAAGGCGCACGTGACTTCGCGTTAGAAGAGCTCTATTTCCAATACGGACGCTACTTGCTTATCAGTAGCTCCCGTCCGGGTACGATGCCTGCACACCTGCAAGGCAAATGGAATAATTTAATGAGTCCTCCTTGGGCATGCGACTATCATATGAACATCAACCTGCAAATGATATATTGGCCAGCAGAAATCACCAATTTATCAGAATGCCACACTCCTTTGCTTCAATACATAGAGAGCTTGCGCCAACCGGGACGCATCACTGCCCGAGAGTATTTCAACGCGCGCGGATGGTCGGTACATACGATGAACAACGCTTACGGGTTTACAGCACCGGGATGGAATTTCTATTGGGGATATGCGCCCAACTCCGCTTCATGGCTCGGTAGCCATATATGGGAACATTATGCCTTTACCCAAGACTCCGTTTACCTGAAACAATCAGCATATCCCATATTAAAAGAATTAGGCGAATTTTGGCTTGATTACTTAACGGAAGACAGCGACGGCACATTGGTTTCATCGCCTTCTTATTCTCCCGAACACGGCGACATCGCTATCGGCGCAACCATAGATCAAGAAATTGCTTGGGAGCTGTTTTCCAATTTATTAAAAGCATCCGAAATTCTGAGCTATCAAAATGCCTTTACCGACAGTATCCGAACTGCCCGCGAAAAACTTTCGCCTTTAAAAATCGGGAAATACGGGCAACTGCAAGAGTGGAAAACCGATTTGGACGACCCGAACGATAAACACAGACATATATCTCATCTGTACGCTCTATACCCAAGTTACCAAATATCTCCCACCGCAACTCCCGAATGGGCAAATGCAGCGGAACAGACACTGAAACAACGAGGCGAAGACGGAACCGGATGGTCTCTCAGTTGGAAAATAAATTTCTGGGCAAGACTTAAAAACGGAAATACGTCCTACAAAATGTTACGCAACCTACTGACGCCTTCGGTAGGAGAAGGCAGCAGGCCTTCTCATAGCGGCTCATACGCTAACTTATTATGCGCGCATCCGCCGTTCCAAATAGATGGGAATATGGGAGCTGTTGCCGGTGTTGCAGAAATGTTACTACAATCGTACAACGATACAATTCGTTTGCTGCCTGCTTTACCCGCAGAATGGAAAGATGGAAAAGTAACCGGACTATGTGCACGCGGGGGATATACGGTAGATATTGAATGGAAAAACGGATTATTGCAAAAAGCGATTATACGTAACAATAATCCCTCAAACAGCCCGCGTTCTTGTGCAGTAAATTATTGTAAAGAAACTCGGATAATCACTATTCCTTCCGGAAAACAAGAAACAACAATTTCCGATTTCCCTTGCTGTATAGAATGATATGCAATAAAAATAACTGTTAGCGAAACAATTCGCTAACAGTTATTTTTATTTTAACATCCCAACAAACGTTTTAAAGAAGATATTTGTTGATTCCACAATGAGATTGACTCATCCTTCTCGTCCGGATAAGCAAAATCTGTTATAATCAACGTAATATCATCTGTCAATTCCGTTTGATCTATACGAAACTCAAAATAAGCTTTACTATCCACGCCCTCATCTTCTTTCCAATGAAAACGAATAAAAACGCCCTGCCTCTGTGTTATAAGCAACGCCTCTTGCGGAACTTTGCTCCAAATAAACACAAAATCCTTTCCTTTTACCTCCACACTATCGGCAAACCATTCGGATAAACCATTCGCAGTAGACAAATATGGCCATAACACCGGGGCGGATATTCTGCCTAATACATACTCAATACTATATTTTTCTTTTTTCATCTGCATATTCGGGGTCAAAAAGAGAAATTATATTCATTCCACGTATCTCAAATAATAAAAAGCCACATAATGAAAATTTTCTTTATATGCTATAAAATTATTTTGACGGCAATATATAAAATAAAATTATAGGAGATGAAATAAACGAAAAAAATTCAGCTTTTTTATATTACTTTCCAATGGTATATTCTCTCCCCTTATTTTTCTACCAACTAAAATACACAAAAGAAAAATTCTTACTTAAAAAAACTGCAAAAAATTTGGGGGTATTAAAACTTCCCCTTATCTTTGCACCGCAATTCAGCAAAAAAAAATGGCGAGATAGCTCAGCTGGTTAGAGCGCATGATTCATAATCATGAGGTCCCCGGTTCAATCCCGGGTCTCGCTACAATAACAAAACCGTTGATAATCAGAATTAATTACTGAAATCAGCGGTTTTGTTGCTTTTGTCTTTCTAAATATAGAACAGGTCTCATATCTACGTAACACATTTTCCTTAAATAAGGCAGGGTAAAAATCACAACAAATTTTATTCTAAACAATAGAAATGCAACAATTACCGAGACTTATATAAGGACTTATCTGTTCTTTGATGTCAAATTTTCTATCGTTTTCTGTTGCGAAAGCACCGTTTCCGTCAGTCGAGCTATTTGGTCGAATACTTCTCTCGGAATAGTAACTGAATCTCCCGCTAAGATTTCCGGATTTTTCGTTTTATATACAGGTTCTTCCTCCGCTACTAAATAAGGCGCTTTTATCTCCTTAAAATCTTTACAAACAGCAAATTCTTCTAAAACCTCTTTGCCATACTTTTCCTCTATTATTCTGGCCTGATACTCTTCTAACTTTTTCTTTCCGGTCTCTATTGCAGAAATGTTTCCTTGTACACAACCAAACAACTTGGCCATATCAACCTGCTTTAATTTATATTTTTTCCGAAACGCCTTCAAATCGAACCCAACCATAAGCACATTATTAAATAATATTAATATCAGTAATGTATTGAAATATATTTTGCATATATCAATTATATTATTGATATTTGTCGTATCATTGTATTGTTTCTACAAATATAGAAAATTTTTTATGAATCATTGTCGCTTTCAAAATAACTCTCGAATAGAAATTCATCATAAAAGCTTTATTGAAGTTTTTCAAAATAAGATGTCGTATCATTATTTTCAAAAAGTTATTCTTTCCTTCGGGCAGCATTTCTGCTTTATTGCGAATTATAAGAATTATGACTTTTCCAAATGGCACTTTCCAGAGAAGCCCGATCTCTCTATTCTTGCAAATCCAAGAGGAAACAGTGTTTACACAAATTGTTTCATGAAAAACAGATGTGTGTATAAATAGGTTACCCGAAATCTCATTTTATTTCGGGTAACTCTATTTTTTCAAAAAATCTCTGAGGGGTATGAATTAAATACCAATATCTCAGGTATTGCCATGACTACAACCTACGCTGAAAT
>JAFUKV010000105.1 GCA_017467745.1 Bacteroidaceae bacterium
ATATATTTTAATGATGGTAGCTTCTACCGGATTGGCCTCGCCTGATGTGCAAACTGCGGCTATTGAAAGTGGCGCGGATGTAACCCGAGTAAGTCCTAACTGGTTAATATCAACCTATTTGGTGCTGACGTTCGGAGAGTTATTGTTGTCGCCGATGGGTATTTCGTTTGTGTCGAAAGTAGCGCCTCCTAAATATAAGGGGATGATGATGGGCGGATGGTTTGTAGCTACTGCCGTAGGAAACTTTTTGACAGTTATTCCTGCAATTTTGTGGGGTGCGCAACCGCTTGTACTGGTATGGGGCGTGTTGGTAGCGTTATGTCTTATTTCTGCCATCTTTATGTTCTCTATTATGAAAAAACTGGAAAAAGTTTGCTAATATTTTAGCGCGGATAATTTTGAAATATTGCTTTGAAAGGCCGAATTTGTATTCGATGCAAATTCGGCCTTTCGTTATTTGCCGTGATGAATATTGGTTCGGGATAAGTAAGAATAAATGTTTTTCATATTAAAGTATTGCATTGACTTTTTATGTATCTTTGCACCCAAATTTCGGTTTATGGGTAACAATCTGATAAAAATTAACGATAGGCAGTTTCGAAAATATATTCCGTACGGGGAATTACAAGAGAAAGTAAAGTCTGTCGCACATTCCATTAATAAAGATATGGAGGGTAAAATTCCGATTTTTATCTGTATATTGAACGGTGCGTTTATGTTTGCCGCCGATTTGTTGAAAGAAATATCTGTTGATTGCGAAATCTCTTTTATGCGGATGAAATCGTACGAGGGGATGCAATCTACCGGAATTGTAAAGGAGATACAGCCGCTCGAAATAGATATTAAGAACCGCACGATTATTCTTATAGAGGATATTATTGATACAGGCTTTACAATATCTAAAATCAAAGAATATTTGATAAAACAGTCTCCTGCCGAAATAAAAGTAGCGACGATGTTTTTTAAGCCGGACGCTCTGAAATGCCCGTTGATGCCGGATTATGTAGCTCAGACTATTGAAAATAAATTTATTGTGGGTTATGGGCTGGATTATGACGAGAAAGGGCGTAATTTGAAAGATTTGTATATATTACACGAATAACAATCATACAATAACTCTAAACAAACTGAATTAAAATGTTGAATGTTGTGATTTTTGGTGCTCCGGGTTCAGGTAAAGGAACTCAAAGCGAGTTGATTATCAACAAGTATGGGCTTTTTCATATCTCTACCGGAGATGTGTTGAGAGCAGAGATGAAGAATGGAACGGAACTGGGTAAAACGGCAGAAGGCTATATTTCCAAAGGTCAGTTGGTTCCCGACGAATTGATTATTGATATGTTAGCCAAAGTGCTCGACTCTAACGAAGAGACTAAGAAAGGGGTTATTTTTGACGGATTTCCTCGTACAATACCTCAGGCAAAGGCTTTGAAAAAAATGTTGGCAGATCGCGTTACGGAGGTTTCGGCCGTTGTCGGTCTTGAAGTGGAAGAGCCTGAATTAATCGATCGCTTGTTGAAACGCGGACAAGTATCCGGCCGTTCAGATGATAATTTGGAAACAATCAAAAGCCGGTTAGAGGTTTATCACAACCAAACAACTCCGTTGAAAGATTATTACATAGAAGAGAAAAAATACAATGCTATTCATGGAATGGGTAGTGTAGAAGAAATCTTTGCCCGGATTGAAAAAACAATCGATAATTTGTAATAAAAATCTACTCTAAAAAAGTTAAAAAAGAGCGGGAGGTAAAGCCTGATTCTTTTTTAACTTTTCTTTTTCTCGTAAAGAATAACTACCTTCGTAATAGAAATAACATAAAAATCGAAATCTATGGCTGAATCTAATTTTGTCGATTATGTCAAAATATATTGTCGTTCCGGAAAAGGCGGAGCCGGGTCTGCGCATCTTCATCGGGAGAAGTTTACGCCGAAAGGCGGACCTGACGGAGGAGACGGAGGTCGGGGCGGCCATATTATTTTGAAGGCAAACCGTAATTATTGGACGTTGCTCCATCTGAAATTTTCACGGCATATTTTTGCCGGCAACGGAGAATCGGGAGGTTCAAGCCGAAGTTTCGGCAAAGACGGTAAGGATATAACCATAGAAGTACCTTGCGGAACGGTTGTGTTTGATGCCGATACGGGAGAGTATATTTGCGAGGTTACGGAAGACGGACAAAAAGTCGTTTTGCTGAAAGGCGGGCGCGGAGGTCTTGGAAACTGGCACTTTCGTTCGGCAACGAATCAGACGCCGCGATTTGCCCAACCCGGAGAACCGGCGCAGGAACGTTCGGTGATTTTAGAATTGAAACTGTTGGCAGATGTCGGTTTGGTAGGATTTCCTAATGCCGGAAAATCTACGCTTTTGTCTGTTGTATCCGCAGCGAAGCCTAAAATAGCCGATTACCCGTTTACTACGCTCGAACCTAACTTGGGCATTGTAGCGTATCGAGACAGCCGTTCGTTTGTTATGGCCGATATACCGGGTATTATAGAGGGCGCAAGTGAAGGAAAAGGGTTAGGATTGAGGTTTTTGCGGCATATAGAACGTAACGCCTTACTTCTGTTTATGATACCTGCGGATAGCAATGATATTGCTGCGGAATATAAAATATTGCTGAACGAACTTTCTACGTTTAATCCTGAATTGATGGATAAACAACGAGTATTGGCTATTACAAAATCCGATTTATTGGATGATGAATTAAAAGAAGCTATCGCTCGGGAATTACCTGAAATTCCGTATGTGTTCATATCTTCTGTAACCGGAGACGGTATTCAAGAATTGAAAGATATGCTTTGGACAGAGCTGAATAACGATGAAAATCGTACGGTTTCTGTTACGCATCGGAATTTGGACGTTCGGCATCGGGTATCGGAAGAAGATAATTTTGATTTATCTGTTGAGAACGAAAATGCCGGTGATTCGGAAAACTACGAAGAGTACGATTGGGACGAATGAAAAATATATTAGTAAACGATATTAAAATGTTGTCGTATCCTTTTGACGGGAGCGGCAACATTTTTGGTTTTACCACTGCCCGTCAAGGAGGGATTAGCGGAGGCAATTACTCTTCACTTAATTTGGGCGCTTATTCGGGAGATGATGCCGGTAATGTGCAGGAAAATAGGCGGCGATTATGCCGTGCAGTGGGTATAATGGATGATAAATTATTTTTGCCGCATCAGGTACATGGGGTGGATATAGTACATATAGATGAATCCTTCTTGTCTTTACCAGCGGCAGATCAGCAGGAGCGGCTCAACGAAAAAGATGCGGTTATTACTTCTGTAAAGAATATCTGTATTGGAGTAACTACTGCCGATTGCGTGCCGGTACTTCTTTTTTGCCCCCAACGTAAAATAGCGGCGGCAATACATGCTGGGTGGAAAGGTACTGCGGGCAGAATAGCTTCGTTATGTGTCCGGTATATGCAAAAGCATCTGGATGTTACTCCTGAAAATTTATATGCCGTTATCGGCCCGTCTATTTCGGTAGATAGGTTTGAAGTGGGAGAAGAGGTTGTGGACAGATTTCTGTCGGCGGGCTATGATTCGGAGCAAGTGCTTTGGACGAATAATTCTACCGGAAAATCCCATATCGATTTGTGGAATGCTAACCGGTCTGATCTTGAACAGGCAGGAGTTCTTTCTGAGAAAATCGAGATTGCCGGCGTTTGTACCCGTACTTGTTGTTCTGAATTTTTCTCAGCCCGTAAATTGGGTGTTGCATCCGGCAGGATAGTGAGCGGTATAGTGATGCGCTGAGTTGAGGGTTAGATGACTAAATCAATTTGAATATAAAAAAGGTTTCGCTTTTAAAAGCGAAACCTTTTTTATGGGTGTCTTTTATTTCTTCGCTATTAGCTTATTTCTAAGCGGATTGGCGTACATTTCTAATATTTTTTCTTTTAAATAGGGAATATCCGGATTCGGCATTACTATTTTTTTCAGTTGTTTGTCGAGATATTGCATAAATATATCTTTCTCTTGCGGAGTATATTTATCTTGAAATTGAGAGCCGGATAATTCGTCGTAAGCAACATAATTGCCTGCGTATATTTGATAATTGCTGTGGATAGCTTTATCTATTGTGCCGGTAATGCAAGCCAACTCTTCGGCTTTATCTTCCGGAGGTGTTATTTGAGAGAGTGTTTTATTAATGGGTTCGGCAATGCGGAAAACGACATTTCCTTTGTATCCTAACATACCGGTTTCCATATTTAATAAATCTTCCTCAGGAGATTTTTTATAATCAGGATTGTCTCGTTTCATTTGAAACTCTCGAGCTTTTAAAAAATCGCAAGGGTCGTACTCGTAAGATATGGATACGGGTGTGATGTTAACGCTACGGATGCTTTCCCATAAATCGTTGCTTCCTTCTAATGCAAGCATTTTAATGAGACTTTCTTGCGTGCGGTCGTCTGAGTTTTTGGCACGACCTTCCCGTTGGGCAATCCATACTGATTGGTGTTTCGTCTTGATGGCAAAATGTATATATGCCGAGAGCCTACGGGAAATTTCGAGCATTTTGCGTCCGGATATATCTCGTTTTACAATGAAACTCTTGTTTAAACGTACCAGATTCGAAATCCAAGGCAGTTTAAGCAGATTGTCTCCAATAGCCACTTCGCTGGTAGAAAAGCCGTTCTGCCATAAAAGAAGGTTCAAGAAAGAGGCATCTAACACAATGTCTCTATGATTCGACATAAATGTGTAACTGTCAGTCTTTTCGATGTTTTCTATTCCGGAAAGCGACAAAGACGATGTTGAACTCTTGACTAACGATAATAAAAACGGGACTACGGTTTTCGATTGAAAATCATCTTTATTGGTATAAGTCAATAATCCTTTTGAAAATGTATCGTAGTCTATATTGGGCATGACAAAATGGACGGCGTGTTTAAATCCCTCCTCTTTGATAAGAGATGAAATAACCTCGTTTACTTCTTCGTCGTGAAACGGGCGAATTTCTTCAAAATCATAAAGTTGTTTCATACTTGTATAAGATTTTATGTCTTGGACTTTGTCAGTTTCCTATTGCAATTATAACAAATAAAAAGTATATTCGATTAAAATTCGTTCTCAATAATATCAGTCAGCACTTCTTGCATGCTTAATCCGGCAGCCCGTACTTGCTGCGGAATAAAACTGGTAGAAGTCATTCCCGGAGTGGTATTTACCTCTAATAAGAAAGGAGTTTTTCCTACAATAATATAATCTACCCGTATGATACCTTTGCATTTTAAAATATCGTATATTCGGGCGGTTGATTGCCGTATCTCTTCGGCGATATTTTCCGGAATGGGGGCAGGCGTGATTTCTTCTACTTTTGATGCGGTATATTTAGCTTCGTAGTCGAAAAACTCGTTTTTGCTGACAGCTTCGGTGATAGGTAAAACCGTACATCCTTTTCTGGTTTTATAGCATCCGCATGTAACTTCACGCCCTTGCATGAACGATTCTATAATAACTTCGCCTCCTTCGTTACGAGCGTCTTGTATAGCTTGGCTCAGTTGATCAGCTGTTTTTACTTTGGTGGTCGCTACGCTGGATCCTCCCGCGTTGGGTTTTACAAAGCACGGTAGTCCTACTGTATTGACAATAGAATTATTGTCGGGAGTTTCTTCGGGACGTAACAGGATAGATTGCGCTATTTTCAGCCCGAACGCTTGCAGGTAATGGTTACAAGTGTATTTGTCGAATGTTAGAGCCGATGCTAACACGTCGCAAGAAGAATAAGGCATACCGATGAGTTCGAAATAACCTTGTAGTAGCCCGTTTTCTCCCGGAGTACCATGTATGGTAATATATGCGAAATC